>JAZRNP010000317.1:0-3736 GCA_045648225.1 Victivallaceae bacterium
TGATGTCTTCGATCTTCTCCAGCAAACCGGCTTCTTCCATGCGTTTGACGCACAATTCACGGGCGGCGAAACGATCCATGCCGACGAATTCCGCCGGACAGAAATCATTGAGCGAAGCATCCGGATTCATGATGTTGATCACTTCCAGATTGCAGCGTTTGCCGACCTCAAAGTCGTTGGGGTCATGTCCCGGAGTGATTTTCACACAGCCGGTACCTTTGGTGGGATCGGCGTGCTGGTCACCGACAATGGGGATTTCGCGGTCTGTGAGGGGGAGTTTGACCATTTTGCCGATAAGATGCTTGAAACGCGGATCTTCCGGATGGACGGCGACCGCAGTGTCACCGAACATGGTTTCCGGGCGCGTGGTGGCAACGGTCAGATGACCGGAACCGTCAGCAAGCGGATAGCGGAAGTAGTAAAACTTTCCGGCAACATCTTTGTAGATCACCTCTTCATCCGAGAGCGCACTCTTGGCGGCGGGGCACCAGTTGATCATGCGCTGGCCGCGGTAGATGTAGCCTTTGTTGTAAAGTTCGACGAAAACCTTTTTGACGGCATCGGAAAGGCCTTCGTCCATGGTGAAGCGTTCCCGTTCCCAGTCGCAGGAGCAGCCCAGAGTACGGAGCTGGCGGATGATTTTGCCGCCGAATTCGTGCTTCCACTGCCAGACCCGGTTGATAAACTCTTCCCGGCCCAATTCGTCACGGGTGACATTTTCCGTTTCCTTGAGAAATTTTACCACGCGGGCTTCGGTGGCGATACCGGCATGGTCGGTGCCGGGGAACCAGCATACTTCAAAACCTTTCATCCGGGCACGGCGGCAGAGAATATCCTGCAGGGTGTTGTTCAGAACGTGTCCGAGGGTCAGGATGCCGGTGACGTTGGGCGGCGGGATTACAATTGAAAATCCGGGTTTGGACGATTTGGGATCGCCGTGAAAACAACCGGCTTTTTCCCATTCCGGGAACCATTTCTTTTCGACCTCGGCGGATTCGTATGCGCGGGGCAGTGCTTGTTGTTTAGCCATTTACAGTAAACTCCGTAATTATTTCTTATCTGGTCCGGCAAGAGCAGTTATTACTCTTTGCCGCAACACTTTTTATACTTTTTGCCGCTGCCGCAGGGGCAGCTGTCGTTGCGACCGACTTTGGGGGTTTCCCGATGGAACGTGATATTCATCACCGGTTCTTCATCAGCTTCAGGCATGGCTCCGTCAGGAAGAGCTCCACCGAATTGTTCCATGGTCTGGTGGATCATCTCCTGCGGCATGGAACTGAGCAGCTCTTCAAAGGATTCGATTCTGGTGATGGTGAGGCGGAAAAGATTTTTCGCCACATCCATGTAGACCTGATCCATCATGTTTTTGAAGATGCCGAATGCTTCGTTTTTGTATTCAACCAGAGGATCTTTCTGGGCGTAGACCCGGAGCGACATACTGGAACGCAGGTGATCCATCGCATAAAGATGTTCCTGCCACAACCGGTCGAGTGCTTCCAGAATGGTGTGACGCTGCAAATATGCACGCTGTTCGTCCGGCATACCGGCATTGCGGTCACGATAGATGTTTTCGATCCGGTCGATGATCTGGATTTCAAGGGCTCTGGGATCGGTCAGCCGGTCGTTGGTGATACCGGCAGTCAGATCTGCCGCAGTGAATTCCAACGGGAAAATTGCATTCAATGCTGCAGCGAGAGCATCCCGGTCAAAACGGCTGTCCTCTTTTTTGGCAGCAGAAGCGTTGGCGGCATCGCCGACCGCATTTTCCACGACCTGATCGATGATACCGAAGAGCACGTCGTGCGGATTATCCGAGAGCAGGGCATCTTTGCGCAGGGCATAGACGATCTCCCGCTGTTTATTCATCACATCGTCAAAATCCAGAGTACGTTTACGGATGGAAAAGTGTTGCTGTTCGACCCGTTTCTGAGCGGTTTCAATGGAGTGGTCGAGCCAGGGGTGCTGCAATTCATCACCCTCTTTGAGACCGAACCGGTCAAAAATTTTCACAATGCGGTCTCCTCCGAAGAGACGCATCAGATCGTCTTCAAGCGAAACATAGAATTTGGAACTGCCCGGGTCGCCCTGACGGGAACAGCGTCCCCGCAGCTGGCGGTCAATGCGCCGGGAGTCGTGACGGGAACTGCCGATAACATGAAGTCCGCCCAGTTCCGCAACGCCGGGGCCGAGCTTGATGTCAGTTCCGCGTCCGGCCATGTTGGTGGCAACGGTGACGGCACGGATTTGACCGGCATGAGCAACGATTTCAGCTTCCCGCTGATGGTTTTTGGCGTTGAGCACATTGTGCGGGATGTTGCGTATCTTGAGCATCCGGGAGAGTTTTTCGGAATCATCCACGGAAATCGTACCCAGCAGCACCGGCTGTCCGGCATCGTAACGCTCCTGGATATCATCCAGAATGGCGTTGAATTTTTCCCGCTTGGTCTTGAAAATGGAGTCGCTGTCATCCTTGCGGATGCAGGGACGGTTGGTCGGGATGACCACCACATCCAACTTGTAGATCTGATGGAATTCAGCGGCTTCCGTTTCTGCCGTACCGGTCATACCGGCAAGTTTGTCGTACATACGGAAGTAGTTCTGAATGGTGATGGTAGCCATGGTCTGGGTTTCCGCTTCCACCGGAACTCCCTCTTTGGCTTCGAGAGCCTGATGGAGTCCGTCAGAGAAGCGGCGTCCGGGCATCAGACGGCCGGTGTGTTCATCAACGATCATGACCTTGCGGTCCATGACAACGTAATTGACATCCTTTTCAAAGAGGCAGTAGGCTTTGAGCAGCTGTGAAAGGTCGTGCAGTCTTTCGCTTTTATCGCTGAAAAATTCCTGAAATTTTTCTTTGGCTTCGATCTTTTCGGCAGCGGAGAGCTCTTCGTTGACTTCGATCTTGTGAAGTTCGCCCAACAGATCGGGGATGATGAATCCTTCCGGATCATCCGGGCTGATGGTGCGGCGGCCCAATTCGGTAAGGTCAGCTTCGTGGGTCTTTTCATCGATGGTGAAGTAGAGGATACTCTGAACCTCCTGAAGCATTCCCCGGTTGTTGTCACTGTGCACTTTGGAATCGAGCCGGTCGACTTCCCGCAGGATCTCGCCGTTTTCAAAAGCGTGGAGCAGCTGACGGTGGGTCGGCATGCCGAATTTCACCTGAAGAAGTTTGGTGATCGCCGCTTCAAATTCGGCATCGGAAATCTCCTCTTTGTCCAGTACGGCACGGGCCTCTCTGACCAGTCTGGAACAGAGCAGATTCTGGCGGCTGTAGAGATCGGCAACCAGCGGCTTGAGCTCACTGAATTGATCTTTGGACATCGGTACCGGACCGGAAATGATCAGCGGAGTACGGGCTTCGTCGATCAGGATACTGTCGATTTCGTCAACGATGGCATAGAAGTGGTCGCGCTGAACCAGCTGGTCGGCATCGCTGGCCATACCCATGTCCCGCAAATAGTCAAAACCGAATTCACTGTTGGTTCCGTAGGTGATGTCGCAATTGTACTGTTCCCGGCGTTCGTCGGGCATTTGCATATTCTGCAAACAACCGACAGTCAATCCCAGAAAACGGAAGATGACACCCATCCAGCTGGAGTCGCGGCGGGCAAGGTAATCGTTTACCGTCACCAGCTGACAGTTGCGTCCGGAAAGGGCGTTGAGGTAAAGCGGCATGGTGGCTACCAGAGTTTTACCTTCACCGGTGGCCATTTCAGCAATGGCACCGCGATGC
>JAZRNP010000318.1:0-4517 GCA_045648225.1 Victivallaceae bacterium
AACTGGGGTTACGCCCGGATACCACCGTCCACGCTTTCGATCTGCTGATCCCCGTCAAAAAATATTTCGATTCAAACCCGGAATACTTCGCCCTGCTCGGCGGCAAACGCTCCCATCGGGGTGCTCAGTTGTGTCTTTCCAATATGGAGATGCGTAAAGCCTTTGCCAAAGAACTGCTCGCCCAGATCAAGCAGCGTCCCCACATCGGCGTTTTCGGCTTCCCGCCTAAAGACGGTTATGGTCATTGCGAATGTGAAAAATGCCTTGCCCTCGACCGTCCGCAGGATCGCAAAGAAGGTCTGGTCAACGGCAGAATCGCAGATTTCGTCAAGGATATCTGCGCCAGAATGGATAAAACCGCCCCCGGCGTGATGCTCGGACATTACAGTTACAGCAACTTTGCCGACTTCATTGAATTATTGCCGACTCCGCCCAAAAATCTGCTGGTTTCAGTGACCCAGTTCCATTGCCATAAACACGGCATCGCAGATCCGGCGTGCCCCGGAAATGCAAAAAATCACGCAAGATTGAAGCATATCAAAAGCAAGGTCGAACACGTCTACATCTACGATTACTTCTCGTACAAGATCGGCAGGATGCCGGGACCGTTTTTCCGTAGCGTGGTGGAAGATTTCAAACTTTACAAGGATCTCAAACTGGACGGTTGGCTCTCGGAAGCATCCTCCCATACCGCAGTCACCTGGGAATCCCAATGGATGAACTTCTATCTGGCAGCCAAACTGCTCTGGAGTACCGATACCACTCCGGATACTGCGCTCAAAGAGATTTGCAGTATCCGTTACGGGAAAGCCGCAAATGTGATGTTCAAATACTGGAAGGTTCTGGAAAAAGCGATGATGGATATGCCCGGATGCATGAATAAAAATCCGGAAGACTTCACTGCGCTGTTCTCCCCTGCCCTGTATAAAGAACTTGACGCCCTGCTCCGTCAAGCGGAAAAACTCGCTCCCGGTGCCGCAAAATCCGAGCGTACACTGCTCGATTACTGGAATGACAACTATCAGGAACGGAAAAAATATACCAGTACAATGAAGTGGAAACTCACCAAATATTCCGCTGACGCACCGGAACAACCCTTCCATTTTGTCAACTCCTCCTCGCAGCTTCCGGACAAAGAAAATCCGACCTCAGTCAAGGTTTTCGATGGCGGCGACCATGCCCGCTTCATCATCAGTTGTATGGAAAAACGCATGGACGCACTGTCGATCCGTCCCGGAGTTTACGGTGGTGACTGCATCGAACTCTTTGTCGATGACGGCAAAAATCCGCAGAAGTGTTACCATTATATCTTTGATCCCAACGGCAATGTCCGTGCCAGCGAAAGCGAAGGCCGCCGCTGGAACTGGTCATGGCAGCACAATACATCTGTCAAGGCAACTAAACTTGCCGACCGCTGGGTACTCGATATCAAAGTGCCGTACAAAGATGTCAACGCAGAGAACAGTTTCGGTTTCACCGTCATCCGCAACCGCCACGCAGCAGGTTCCCGGGGCGGCTCCGGGACCCCGGCCGGAGGAGCTTATTTCAAGACCGATCGCTACATCCGTTGCGAAAAATAAGTTTCCGGAATTTATTCCCGTATTGAACATTTTTGCGCCGCAGGAAATCCTGCGGCACATTTTGCAAAACCAAATAATGTGTGCTATTTTATAGTGATGATGATTTTTTAATACAGAAAGCTGAAACGATGAATATTATCGCAGGTTTTGCAAGAGGCGTTGAATTGGCCGTTCCACCGGGAATGCCGGTGCGTCCGACTACCGGCAGAGTGCGAAAGGCTCTGTTTGACAGTCTCGGAGAACTTTCCGGAGAACACGTCCTTGATCTCTTTTCCGGTTCCGGAGCATTGGCCCTGGAAAGCTTGAGCCGCGGCGCAGATTCTGCGGCAATGGTGGAGTTGTCCAATCAGCACATTGCCTGCATCGAATACAATCTCCAAAGTGTCCGCAATACCGGAGTATCAGCACCGGCGTTGCTCATCAATGCCGATGCAACCCGTCCGGAAAGTTACCTTGCAAGATTGAAAACTGTTCCAACGCTGATCTTTGCCGATCCGCCCTACCCGACCAGTGCAGAATGTTTCAGCACCATAATCCGCAACGATTACTTCAACAAAACACTCGCCGGAGCGAGGATATTCTGGGAGATCCCGGACACTCCGGGAGCCGCCGGAGAGTTCTTGAAACAGCGGGAAGCTCTGGAAGATTTCAACTTGCGCCGCTTTGCCGGAACCATGTTTTTAACCGGGATAATCAAATCAACCAACCGGGAGAAGTAATCCTCATGCTCGCAAAACTTTTTTCCGCAACCGTAATCGGAATTGATGCATTCCAAATCGAAATCGAAGTCAATCCGACCGGAAATTCCGCTATCAGTGCCCGGGACAGTGCGATCTCCATCGTCGGCCTGCCGGATGCCGCAGTCAGAGAAAGCCGGGATCGGATCCATTCTGCGTTTATCAGTTCCGGGTTTATGCCGCCACAGGGTTTTACTGTGGTCAATCTGGCTCCGGCTGATCTGAAAAAAGAGGGAAGTTCCTTTGATTTGGGTATTGCTCTTGGCATTCTGGGAGCAACCGGCGTAGTTGACCCGGAACGCTTGAGCCGGATCGCCGTACTGGGAGAACTCGGGCTGGACGGTTCCACCCGTCCGGTTCGCGGAGCTTTGCCGGCTGCGGCGTTATTCACCAAAGCGGAAAATGTTTCAGCCCTGCTGGTTCCGGAAGCCAACGCCCGGGAAGCAGCTTTGGCCGCCGGAGAAAAATTCCCGGTGTTCCCGGTCAAATCGCTCCGGGATGCCGTAGAATTGGTGAACCGGGGACGGGGTACTCCCTGCCGGGCAAAGATCGAAGAGTTCACATTTTCCGGGAAAGAACCGGATTTTGCAGAAGTAAAAGGTCAGATCGCTGCAAAACGGGCCTTGGAAATCGCAGCAGCGGGCGGACACAATTCGCTTTTGACCGGCCCGCCCGGAACCGGAAAGAGTATGCTCGCCATGCGGTTGAGCACCATTCTGCCGCCGATGAATCTTGCAGAAATGCTCGAAACCAGCCGGATACACAGTGTGCTCGGATTGCTCTCCAAAGATCAGCCGCTGATCAACCTCCGTCCGTTCCGGTCTCCACACCATACGATTTCGGACGCCGGATTGATCGGCGGCGGCAGAGATCCACGCCCCGGCGAAATCAGTCTGGCCCATAACGGCGTACTCTTCCTTGACGAATTGCCGGAATTCAAACGCAATGTCCTCGAAGTGCTTCGTCAGCCGCTGGAAACCGGTATGGTCACCGTTTCCCGGGCCGCTGGCAGCTGCACCTTCCCCGCCCGCTTCATCCTCTGCGCCGCCCTCAACCCCTGCCCCTGCGGCAGAGGCGAAGTGGATCTGGGCTGCCGCTGTACCGCCGAAGAAAAACGCCGTTATCTCAAAAAACTTTCCGGCCCTCTGCTCGACCGCATTGATCTGCGGGTAGCAGTAAGACAGCTCTCTCAGGATGAGCTGCTCAAAGCTCCCGCCGGAGAATCCAGTGCCGTCATACGTCAGCGGGTCATTGCCGCCAGAGAACGTCAATTGCACCGTTATTCTCAATACGGCATTTACAGCAATTCACAGCTTGAATCAGCTCTCATCCAGAAATTCTGTACCCCGTCGGCTTCAGGAGAAACCTTGTTGCGAGAAGCGGTCTCCCGGCTCAAACTCAGTCCCCGGGCCTACACCCGGCTGATGAAAGTCGCCCGCAGTATCGCTGACCTTGCCGGAACGGAAAAGATTTCTGATGACCATATTCTTGAAGCTATCAGTTACCGGGAAACCGATCTGCAATATTAATATGAAACTGCTTTTCTTATCCATAGTGCTGCTGTTGTCGGTGATGATGCCGGCACAGGAAAACAATTGTCACGAATCCCCTGCTCAAGTTTCGGGCAACGTGATGCAGTATACCGTAAAAGTCGGAGTCACCGGTTCAATTTTCAAAGGCGGCTTTGATTCACCTCTGTGGAATCAACTCCCGGCTTACAATTTTCTGCACAATGTGACCGATGCCAGACACATCAATCTGATCCCCTCCGAAAGGGCCTGTGTCCGTTACCTCTGCGACCCGGAAAATCTTTTCGTCCGGGTCGATGCTCAAGATCAGGATGTTATGAGCCGCGCCTCTGTCAACAACCAGTTCCTCTACCAATTGGGCGATGTGATCGAAGTATTTATCAAACCGGAAAATCACCCTTACTACTGGGAATTTCATGGAGCACCCAACGGGGTTTTCAGCTGTTTTTATTACAAATCCCAAGGGACTCTGCTGCTGCCGTCCAGTTTCGTTCCCGGCAAAGAGAAAATCAGCGTTATCAATAAAATCACCGGTTCACTGAATCAGCACTCCGACCGGGATGAACTCTGGCAGGTCATCATCGTTATTCCCCGTAAAGAACTGGAAAAAAACGGATGTTCCTTTTCCTCCGCCAATCGCTGGACCATACTGACCACCCGCTACAATTACG
>JAZRNP010000319.1:0-3514 GCA_045648225.1 Victivallaceae bacterium
CGTCGAGGGCCCATTCATCCATGCCCCAGAAGTGGGCATTTTTCAGACTGAGGTTCATTTCGTTGACCATCTGGGCGACCAGCGGGAGCTGTTCGGTAGGGCCGATCGGGCCGCAGATACCGCAGGGGTTGTCAGCGGTGGCCTTCTGCCAGCAGCGGATGTATTCCAGAGCTTCGGCGCAGTAGAATTCCTGATAGGTGTCGTAGAGATTGATTTTGAAACCGGGACGTTCAAAGCTCTTCAGATTATCGATCGTGATCCGGGCCGCAGCATCAAGGATCTCACGATCCAGAGTTGTGTAATCCCACCAATCAGCCGAAATTTTTGAAAACGCACGCATTGTTATTCCTCCTGTTAAGTTTAATTGTGGCGTTGACTTGATAAAACTATAACACCCGATGAATAAATTTACAAGTTTTTCCCGGGCAAAAATTCATCTTTTTCCATAAAAAAGCGGATAATCCGGCTTTTCCCGGTCACGAGTGCCGAATTTGAACGCCGGATTCCGGGAAACCAGATGATGCAGTTTCCATCTTTTAAAACCGGCGGAACCAATAGTGCCGGGATTTTGGCATCGACCCGCAATTTTTTCAGAGAAACCGGATTCTCCCTGCCGAATGGAACCATTTTTTCTCCGGCTCCGGGTGACATCACATCCAACGTATCTCCTAAAGCATCAAGATCAAAAAAAGCCTCCCATTGACCGCACTCTTCCGGCAGAAGATCCACCATTTCGCAACAGACTTTCCGGTTTCCAGGCAAATCCAGAACGTTTTGGTTCCGGAAATCCCACTTCAACTCAAACGGCGGATTCTCTGCAAAAGGAAAAATTCTGCCGTCGGCAAAGTAAAGTTTGCGTTTTTCATCCAGTTCACAAATACCGGCAGTTGATTCTTCAATCATCATTTCAAAACGTTCAAACGCCCCGGAACTCAATGGGCAATCGTCGTTGAACAGCTCTTTGCACAACATTTTCAGCATCCGCACAACCAATGCTTTGTCCTGACCGCGCCAGAACTCAACAGCAAACCGGTCTTCAGCGTTCCGGTAACGGAAAAAGGCTTCACGGTCGATAAAAGCAGCATCATCACACAAATTGTCCAAAGTATGTTCAACCGCTTTTCTGCCACCGGGGAAAATCCGGTACAATTCCGGCAGGATTTTATTGCGCAGTACATTTCGGGCATAATCGCAGCTCAAATTGCTGGAATCGACCGCCCACGAAGTAACACCGCGTTCAATCAGAAATTCTTCGATCTCTTTTCTGCTGTAAATTATCAGCGGGCGGAAAAATTTCACACCCTCAACTTCTGAAGTGATCTGCAATCCGGTCAACCCTGAAACATTGCTCCCCCGCCCAATGCGGAGAAACATATTTTCGATACAGTCATCCTTGTGGTGACCGGTGACGACCACAGTGTTTTCATATTCGGAAATCAGCTTTTTCCATGCTTCAAGCCGCGCCTGCCGGGCCCGGGCTTCAAGGTTGCTGCCGGGGGCGATATTGAGGTCGATCAAACGGAATTCGATATTGCGAGCTTCGGCAAAACTCCGGGCATTCACCGCTTCAGCATCCGATTCCGCTCCGCGCAAATGGTGGTTGAAGTGAACTGCAATGAGCCGGTTGCCTTTCTCCATGCGTTCATGGATCAGCAGCAGTGCCGCCGTACTGTCGGCACCGCCGGAAAATCCCACCAGAAATGTTTTTTTCGTCTCATTCATTTGCATTTTCACCTTTCACGTTCTATAATATATACCCGCCGGAAGATTATGCAAAATTTTCCGGATATTTACCGGATATTTTTTCAGAAAGGAGCACTTCATGTCATATATCGTTGCCGCCACCGCCAATTTGCACAAGGTCGAGGAGTACAAAAAACTGCTGGGGGATATTGATGTCGAAATCAAATCCCTCGCCGATTTCCCCAACTTCCCGGAAGTGGAGGAAAATGGAAAATCTTTCAAGGAAAATGCCGCAATCAAAGCTCTGGCCGCCAGCAAATACTGCAATGCCGCCGCCTTTGCCGATGATTCCGGTCTGGAGGTCGAAGCTCTGGACGGACGCCCCGGCATCTACTCTTCCCGTTACGCACCCTCAGATGCCGAACGCATTGCCAAACTGCTCGGCGAACTTGAAGGAAAAGAAAACCGCCGGGCCCGCTTTGTCTGCGCCATATCTATCGCATTCAACGGTGAAGTTCTGGAAACGTTTGAAGGCACCGTCGAAGGAACCATCACCCTCGCCCCCAAAGGCGACGGCGGTTTCGGTTATGATCCGGTCTTCCAGCCGGATGGTTACGATCAGACCTTCGGCGAACTTCCTGCGGAAGTGAAAAATTCCATCAGCCATCGTGCCCGGGCCTTTGCCAATGCGGTGGACTTTGTCGAAAATGAACTCGCCCTGCTCGGCGATGCATTCTGATCTATGAGCGTCCCCGGTAAACGAATCATCCGCACTTCGGTCGATTGGAGCAATGCCGGTCTGGTTCTCTCTGCCTTTCTCGCCGGACGCTTCACCTATCGCAACGAAGAGCAGTGGGTGGAACGGATCAATGCCGGAGAAATAACTCTCAACGGCAAACCGGTTTCCCCTGGATACATCCTGCAAATACACGACTGCATCGAATATCATCCGCAGGATATTCCGGAGATTCCGGCACGTCTGGATTACCGTATCATCTTTGAGGATGAATCCATCCTCGTCATCGATAAACCCGGCAATCTCTGCGTACATCCATCCGGGCCATTTTATCAGAACACCCTCTGGTATCTGCTCCGTCAGAAATATCAGCACATCCACTTTGTCAACCGGCTCGACCGGGAAACCAGCGGTCTGCTGCTGGCCGCCAAAGCCGCTGATATTGCCGGAAAAATTGCCGAAAACAATGCGATCATCAACAAATGCTACACCGCCATCGTCCACGGAAAATTTTCCGGAACGGTGAAAGCGGAGGGATTTCTGGTCTCTGCCAACAGCATGATCCGTAAAAAACGGAAATTCATCATGAAAAATCCGGACGATCTGCCCGGAGAAACCGCTCTTACAACATTGAATGCCCTCGCTTCCGGAGAAAATTTTTCGCTGGTACAGGCCATTCTCGGAACCGGACGCACCCATCAGATCCGGGCGACCCTTTATTCTCTGGGATTTCCGCTGGTTGGCGACAAACTCTACGGAGTTAATGAAAACTTCTTTCTCAAACAGAAAAGCGAAGATTTCACCGACGATGACCGTAAACAGCTTATGCTCCCCAGACAGGCACTTCACTCCACCGGATTTGAACTCATTCATCCGGTCACCGGAGAAAAACTCTCTTTCCGGTGCGATCTGCCGGAGGAGCTGCAGAAATTTGCCGATACATATATAACCCCCAACAGGAGTCAGCAATAATGGACGAAGAAAAACTTCCCGCAGAACTCAAACTCAAGATCATGCAGGCCGAAAAAGAGATCAATGACGCCATGCCGAAAAAATTTGACTGGAACCGCGGTCTCTTCAATGCTGTCATCGCCG
>JAZRNP010000320.1:0-2444 GCA_045648225.1 Victivallaceae bacterium
CTGTCGTCCTCGTTGTGCCGCGATCTGCCCGGCTGGGATGACTGCTGATGCCGGATGCTGCCGGGAAAGTACCGTGTTCAGCATAATACAGCATTTCCTGAAAAGTCTGAGCTTCCGTATCTGCCCAATAGTTTTGATGCAGAGAATATCCATAAGTCTGAACGGTCTTGGTTTGAGAACAGCTGATATTGCAGCTCCCCGAGGCCAGATTTGAGGTCGTACCTTGTGTCCCATTATCGCGATACGGCATTGAAATATTTTTGGAAACTCCGCTGTATGTAGTTATGTATTTTTCAACATAAACAAATTCCCCACTGATATACGGCTGACCATAGGAAACGGAGTTTTGATTGGTAGAACTTGCTGTTACAACAATATTGCCTTCCAATCCCTCATATTCAGGGGGAATAACAATTACGGAACTGCTGGTTCCGGTCGGACCGGTAAGGGTAACGCTTGCCGCAAATACGGATGTACTTGCAAACAGGCAAATCCCCGTCAGAAGAGTACCGGTAAAGGAGCGTAAATTTTGTTTTTTCATTTTGAAAAGTCCTTTTCAGTTGAGAAATTTTTGTTGTTCCATGGAAATTCTGTCTTGGATTTCCGCCGGGGTGAATCCGGCATAAATCATACTCTGACGGATCAGAGCTTCATGCAGTTTTTCCAGGAGAGAATAATCATGGTCTTTTAGAATTTTTCGCAACAGCTGCAGTGGAGGATTGTCGATTTTCTGCCGGTTGAGGTACTCAATAAGCAAAGCTCCTTCGTCCAGTTGCGGATACAATATCCGCAGACGGCGGCACTCCTCTTCCCGCTTGGTAAAGGCATTACCGCTGGTGGAGGCAATGGCAATCGTCAATGGATCGGCATAGTGCCGCACCGCGCCCACCAGAGGATATTCGCCGTTATCCACATAATAAGCAAATGAAGAATACTTTTTACCGGGGATATGTTCCGGAGAGGGAAAAGTCATAATATCTTCTACCGTATCTTCGGAAAGTGCCGCAAAACGCCGGAAAAACTCCATATTGCCTTTATCTTTGTTTTTCAGGAAGTAATATTGCTTGCTTTGTCCCATAATGATGTCGGCAACGCCATCGGCAGAGACCAACTGTCCTGCTTCCTGGGTGATGGTCCACGCTCTGCAGTTGAATTTCCGGAACTGGGCATAGGATTGTTTCATAATATCCGCCGCCCCCGGAATCCGCAGAAAACGCGGAGCCTCTTCAAAGATGTAAAGTTTCCACGCTGTACGGGGAAGATTAACGATCTGATTCCGTACCAGATTGCCGATAACCATACCAATCATTGCTTTGAAGTTTTCCGAAGCATTTGCCATCTTGCCGATTTCAAAGTGGATCAGCCGAGCCGAAAGATCAATGTTGGTCACGCCGTCAAAAAGTCCGCCCCGCCCGGATTCTACTGTATATTGTGCCAGTCTTGTGGCAATGCGGTTGGTATCTTCCCTGCGGTGAACAGGATCAGGAGTGGAACGGATCATTTCGACGATCTGGGAGTGATACGGCATATCCTCCGGCTTCATATAAGCGTAAGAAACATCCCGCAGAACAGCACTGTTTTCCACAATGTATTCTGTGATCTTTTCATTGGAAATAGAATGAAAGTAGTTGAAGATCAACAGTTCTTCCGGATGCAATTCCGTTATATCCTTGCTCATCGTTTCAGAAAAATCAGTAAAACAATCCAGCAAAGTGTTGCGTCCGGAGGGTTGATGGGGCAGCATCCATTCCATCGTCATAGCTTTGCGGGCAATATCACTGCGTAATGCGGTGTTTTTGTTCCACCATTCCTGCCAGGCGGCATCATAGATCCGTGTTACATAATGGGATATGATTGCCGTCCGGTCCTGAATGATTTCATCATCATTTGCTCTGCCGCACATACAAGTCAGGAAGTTTGCCACAAAATCCATCTGACTGGCATTCAGCGGAGCCCCACAGGTGTCAAAATAATTCAACACCTGATTGTTATTGAGGTCGATTTCAATAAACTGTCCGCCGAAAATCCGTGTCAGCATCAGATAGGAGGCTCCTTCTTCAATGATGACAACTTTTTTGTAGAACCCGAAAGTTTGCAGCAATTCGCCCAGCGTGTTTACAGACTTACCGGAACCGGATTGCCCGAAACTTGCCGCGTGTTGCGGTGTACCTCCGAAAAATCCGTTGAGGCAGACAATATTCCGGTGATCGCCGTGAAACAAAGCCTGAAAATCATCTTCACACCCAAGAAATGTGCTGTTAAACGGAATCATCGCCGCAAAGGATCGGTGAAGCGTAAACAAAGGATCCCATTTCTTGTAGTAGAGATTTCCCGGCAGAGTTTTCAGGAATTGAGCTTCCGTTTGTACCGTCAAATCAAACAGCATAAAACTGCATTGTAAATTGGCGGCAACGATCCGGATTTTTTCCGTATCCTGCTGTAAC
>JAZRNP010000321.1:0-6471 GCA_045648225.1 Victivallaceae bacterium
CTTCATAAAAACGCCTTGCCAGATGAAGCATTGTTCCGCTGCCGCTACACAATATGAAGCATCTCCACTTTGTTTCGATATGAAGCACTCCGCTTTCGCTCCGTATGATGAGAAAATGAGAGTTTGCTCCCGGAGAACGCGCAAAATCCGCATAAAATCTCCCCCAAATTCTCCGCTGTAAGAGGTCACCAGACCTTTGCCGGAGAAAGAAAATCACTTGAAGCACACTGCAGTGTTATGTACTGTTACCCCCAAATGTAGCAAACAGACTTTCCCCCTCAAATCGGAGTATCTTTGGCAGGTCGGAATGTTATCAAGGTATCGCATAAAATTAAAAAAATTCTCTGAGGAGTTGTGCCGGAAAGCCTCGTTTATGGTAATTATTTTCCTTTTTTCAATGTATATGTCCTTGTTATTTTCTGTTTTTGGTGATATGGTATTTAGTCATTATTAACACAGGAAATACTATGAATCAGAAGAAAAACTACAAAAAAACATTGACTGCATGTTATCTTGGCTTTGTTACTCAGGCGATATCTGCCAATTTCACCCCTTTGCTCTTTCTGACTTTCAAAGAGTCGTATCATATAAGTCTTGAACAACTTGCCTTGATTCCGCTTGTTTTTTATTTTACCCAATTACTCGTGGATACAGTTGCCGCAAAGTATGCCGATAAAGTCGGATATCGTCTTTGTGTAATTGCTTCTCAGGTCTTGTCTTCAGTTGGATTGATTGCTTTGACATTTTTACCTGGTCTGCTGCAGAATTCCTTTCTCGGCATATTGATCGCGGTGGGGCTTTATGCAATCGGAAGCGGATTGATTGAAGTCCTGCTAAGTCCCATTGTTGAAGCCTGTCCTTTTGAAAACAAATCTGGTGTTATGAGTCTGTTACATTCCTTTTACTGCTGGGGTGCAGTAGGGGTAATTCTCGGATCGACATTATTTTTTGCTTTATTCGGGATTGCACAGTGGAAAATCCTGACAATTCTCTGGGCCTTGATTCCTCTTTACAATGCCATAAACTTCATCAGTTGTCCAATTGAAAAACTTGGAGAAGGCGGAACGAATATGAGTATCCGTCAACTGCTGAGTGTTCCAATATTCTGGGTAATGATATTTTTGATGATTTGTGCTGGTTCATCAGAAGCAACAATGTGTCAATGGGCTTCAGCTTTTACGGAATCAGCTCTGAATGTATCTAAACTAATCGGCGATTTAGCCGGTCCGTGCCTTTTTGCCGCATTTATGGGAATTGCCCGTATGCTGTACGGAAAGTTCAGTGAAAAACTCAATTTGGTCAAAACTATGTTTTTGTGTGGTTTTTCTGCTGTTATATGTTATTTACTTGCCTCTCTGGCTTCATGGTCGGTACTGGGATTGATTGGATGCGCACTTTGCGGTCTTGCTGTTGGAATTATGTGGCCGGGAACAATCAGTCTTTCTTCCCGTAAATGTCCTGGCGGAGGTACAGCGATGTTTGCCTTTTTGGCTTTAGCCGGTGATCTTGGTGCAACAGCAGGACCAGTCTTAGTCGGGAAAATTGCCGAAATAACAGACGAAAACCTGAAAAACGGATTGCTTGCAGCAACAATATTCCCTATTTGTATGACACTGACTCTTTTATGGCTCTATAAAAAATCTAAAAAAACTGAAGCGAATTATAACAAATAAAAGGTTATATCTTGATAATGATATATTACTAAAAGAACTCTGACACTCCAGATTGGCAAGGTAATTAATCATTGTCTATATTTTTCGATGTATATTGTATTATTAAACAATAAGACATTTCACAGCAGTTATTATGCCGTGGGGTATTGGTGAAATTAACTGCACTGTGTTTTATGCGAGCAGATCGGTAAACAACATTTGTGCAATAAATTCATTCTCTACAAGATAGATTTTAACCGCTGCCAAAGAAGATCAAGGGGGCGGAAGCAATCTACCACCCCATTTTTTTGCCCGTAAAGCTCAAAACTCCGGTTTTGAGCTTTACGGGCAAAAAACATGAAACCTGTCAAGGCTTCGCTTCATGCACCGAAGGTGCGCTTCATGGCACGCAGTGCCGCTTCATACTTTTGTGTGCTTGACACGCCGGAGGCGTGCAAGACACAAAGTGCTTCATAAAAACGCCTTGCCAGATGAAGCATTGTTCCGCTGCCGCTACACAATATGAAGCATCTCCACTTTGTTTCGATATGAAGCACTCCGCTTTCGCTCCGTATGATGAGAAAATGAAAAAATGAGAGTTCTCCGCTGGTAATACATACCTTGCATTGTTATATTAACAGTTGAAAGGAATAACTGTGCGATTTTATTAAAATTGACAACGATCACATCGTTCTGCTTTTTGCCGATGTCAATGAAAAAGGTGTTGCCGCCGGACTTCACATGATGGCCGCCAGAAATATGTTCCGGAAAGAACTTTTGAAAAATTCACCGGAAAGAGCTTTAAAAATCGTCAATGAAGAACTTTATAACAGCCGGAAAAGGTTCTATCGAAGCAGATATCGCCGTCGCAATCCTGGAATATACCCCGGAAAACAGTTGACCGGGATAACAATGTCGTTTGTGCCGGGCACACAAGGTGTCAATATCATTCAGTGCAGTTTGTTTTTGTCCCGGTGGTATTGTCGGCGGAATTCTCCGGGGGTACAGCTGCAGTGCTGCCGGAAGATCCGGATGAAATATCCCGGATCGTGAAAGGCACATTGCCGGGAAATCTCGGAAATTTTGACATTTTCTTCGCTTTTAAGCAGATTTTTCGCCGCTTCCAAGCGCAGATTGAGCAGATAATTGTTCATCGTTATTCCGTGGCTGTCGTGGAAGAGCTTGGAGGCGTAAGAGCGGTTCAGATTCAACTCCTCGCAAATGGTTGAACAGTTTATCATGCGGTAAAAATTCTGTTCGATGAAGTATTTCAACTTATTGGCCAGCGGATTTATTTCCGGAGCAAGTTCCTCCGGGGTGTTGAGCAGTTCGTGGTGCAGTTGCCGCACCAGAGCTTCCAGCAGCGCATGACAGCACTCATTCCGTCCGTCAAACGGAGTGTGGATCAAACTGTCCAACGCTCTGGCCATGTGAAGCAGTGTCCCGGAGGCTGCCGGAGCGTAATAATAAAGATTGACCACCGGTTTGCCGTATTCGAAACGGCAGTAATGCAGCCGGATGTGGTGGGTATGAAATATGATGGAAACTCCGCCGTGAAGTGTCTGCGCGGAATTCAAAACCTGATTGCTGCCGTTGTAGCTGCCCAGCAGAATATCATGCGGCTGCACCGTCCGGACCGACGGGATCCCGTCAAACGCCGCATGGATCTCGGGCAGAGTACCGGCGGCTTCAAATTTGCATATCCGCAAGGTGTAAAGCGATTCAGCAGAGCGGTTTTCTCCGGGGTAGGTGTGCAGATAGTGAAGTCCGGAACGTTCATGATTCATAAATGCCCGGGTGAAGTGTTCGAGCATCACCGATTTTTCTGCCGGTTCTCCCAGCCAATATTTTTCCGGGTTCTGCATAAAAGTTTTCCTGTTTATGTTGACAGGTGATAATATAATTCTAATGCAGTTCAATTCAAGCAAACCGGCTAAAAAAAATACGATTCAAGAGATTACCGGCAGAGGAAATTTGCCGCAAAAATATTTTTTTATGCTGAAAATATTCAATCCAACAAACTTACACTCAATAAAACAAATCTCCTATTGAAAAATTTTTACGGGCAGGATATAGTAAGTGTTGTACTGAAAAATTATCCAATATACCGGAGGAAAATATGGCAAATGCTAACTCCAGAAGTATAACCGCTTCTGTCTGGCAGGGCTTTGAGAAACAGAAAAAAGCCTATGCTCTGGGAGATAAACGGGAACTTTTTGTTGACAATTTTTTTATTGATTCATTGAGTGGAGATGTCGCTCAACGGGTACACGAGTTGATCCCCGATGAGGTGGTGCTCACTTTGGATGAACCGCATGAATACAGTAACAACTCCGGTTGTTTCAACAGTCTCATCTACGATGGCAAACGTTATCTTTACTATTACCGGGCACACGGCAGGTTCGCCACGGCCGCAGATCCGGAGGGAGTTCCGGATTTCACCTTGTGTGTTGCCGAAAGTTATGACGGCATCGAATTCCGACGCTGTCAGGTCAACCTCCGCACTTCCGGATACAATGTGGTGCTGGACAATGAGATGACGGCAAATCTCATCTATGGTCAGGAGATCAATCTCTGTCCGGCAGTTTCCACCGCCTTTTACGATACCAACCCCGAGTGTCCGGCAGATGAACGTTACAAACTGATCGTGACCAATGAAAAAGTCCGTGACGGAGCCTTGTTCCTTTTTGTTTCTCCGGACGGGTTCGACTTCAAACAGAAACATGGCAAGTTCGCGCTCGGAGAAAACAGCGGTTACGATTCTCCCAATCAGGCGTTTTATGATCCCAATATCGGTAAATACCGGCTCTATCACCGGGGATTCCGCAATGATGGATTCACCTGGAAACGGACGATCATGAGCCACATTACAGAAGATTTCATCACTTTTACAAATCAGGAATGGCTCCGGTTCGATGCTGAATTCAGCAATTTGTTTGCTCTGGGACAGGAGTTGTATACCAATGGTATCCGGCCCTACTTCCGGGCACCGCATATCCTGCTGGGATTTCCCATGCGCTATGTGGACGGTTCCATGACCCCGGGAATGCATCTGCCGTCACCTTATAAAGAGCGCATCCCCAATACCGATCCGGATGGCGAATGGAACGCCCGGCTTTTCTCCCGTCCCAATTTGGAAATGAGAAAATTTCATGTCAAAAAGCAGATGCGTTATGCTCTGGCCGCTACAGAAACGGTTTTGCTTGCCAGCCGGGACGGAATGAATTTCAAAGGCTGGGGCGACAGTATGCTCAAACCGCCGCCGCAGGATGATTCCTGGTTTTACGGAGCCGGTTCGGTGGCGATCGGCATGGCGGTGACCAAATCGAAACTGGGCCACGGTGCACCGGATGAACTCTCATTTTACTCTCCGGAATGCTGCTGGGGCGATGGCTGTGTCCGTATCCGCCGTTATCATTTGCGTATGGATGGTTTTGTTTCGCTGCACTTCGGTTTCAATGGCGGCGAGTTGACCACTCCGCATTTCACCTTTGAAGGCGGCAGATTGAGTTTGAATATCGCCACCGGTGCTTTCGGTGGATTCACGGCGGAATTCCGGGATGAGAATGGTGTCCCCATTCCCGGTTACACCTTTGAAGAGAGTTTGCCGGAGATCGGCGATGATCTGGAAATGATCGCCCGCTGGAAAACCCACGGTCCGGATCTCCGGGCTCTGCAAGGTAAGGTCGTCCAATTGGCGATCAAAGCTGCCAACAGCGATCTCTACAGTTTGCGTTTTGTTCCATGGCAGGAAGATCCGGAACTGCCACCATATAATTAAATTAGCGGCGGCGTCTCGTGGGCAATCTCTTGGCAAGTCTGCAGTCGTCAGCTCAGTCGAGTACAGTCGTACACTCCTTCGCTGCCGCTTTGACTTACCGTCGACCTTGCCTCACGATCCATCCGCCTTGAAGTATCTTCGTTTTGATTAGGTGCGAGATTGTCCATAATGCGCCGCAGCAGCAAAGATTTTTATAAAAAGAGAGAATAACAAGAAAAAATATGGAACACATTTTAAAACATACTGTCCCGGGCAATCCCCGGAATTCTGAAGGTGCATTTGTCAAACTTGCCGACGGAACACTCTATTTTGCTTATTCAAGATACAATGGCGAATTCGGTCACGATCACGCTTCAGCAGATATTGCGGCGGTGATTTCCAAGGATAACGGTGCCAGCTGGAGCGAACCCGTTACCGTGCTGAAAAATTCCAAAATGAATCTGATGTCGGTATCGCTTCTGCGTTTGCAGAACGGCCGGATCGCCATGGTCTATCTGGAAAAATCCACTGTTCCCGGCTGGGAAAATTTTATCGATTGCCGCCCGAAGATCGTTTTTTCCGATGACGAAACTGCCAGCTGGAGCGATCCGGTCGAGATCGCCAATGTGCCTTACGGATACTTTGTCGTCAACAATGACCGCCTGATACAATTGAAAAGCGGCCGGCTTATCCTGCCTGCCGCTCACCACCAGTATCATGGCAACCGGCTGAGCGATGGCATAATCAAATTCTTTGTTTCCGATGACAATGGTTTGACGTGGAACATGGCAAAGCATTACATTTATCCCTCCGGTCAACTTCCGCGCGGACTTATGGAACCTGGAGTGATCGAACTTGCCGACGGACGGATCATGTGTTTCATCCGCACTGCCGCCGGTTGCCAGTATAAAGCTTTCTCATACGACAACGGCGAAAGTTGGACTCCGGCTCAGCCTGCTGCTGAATTCATCTCTCCGGAATCTCCCATGTCCATGAAACGGAATCCGGCCATTGGAAAACTTTATGCCGTCTGGAACGATCACAGTCCGCTCCGAAGTG
>JAZRNP010000322.1:0-4283 GCA_045648225.1 Victivallaceae bacterium
GGCGCAAAAATGCACTGGTTCGGCAGCTTTCTGGTTGGAGGCAAAGCGGTGCTGCTCCGGGGGGTCAAGCCGGAGTGGATTATCAGTGCAGCGGCCAATGAAAAGTGTTCCATTGTCTGGCTGCTGGTGCCGTGGGCACAGGATATTCTCGATGCAATTGAGAGGGGAGATATTGATTTGAAAGATTATGATCTTTCCCGTTGGCGTCTGATGCACATCGGTGCCCAGCCGGTGCCTCCGAGTCTGATCAAACGCTGGAAACAGCTTTTCCCGGAACATGATTATGATACCAATTACGGTTTGAGTGAATCCATTGGGCCCGGTGCCGTCCATCTCGGTATTGAAAATATCGATCATGTCGGAGCTATCGGGGTTGCCGGATATGGTTGGGAAACGGCTATCGTTGACGAGCAGCGCAATCCGCTGCCCCGTGGCGTGGTCGGTGAACTTGCCGTGCGCGGTGATGGTGTTATGAAGTGCTACTACAAGGATGAGAAAGCAACTGCCGAAGTGCTTTCTGCTGACGGCTGGCTCTACACCGGCGATATGGCGAGAGAATCCGAAGATGGCTTTATCTATCTCGTTGACCGCAAAAAAGATGTTATTATTTCCGGTGGGGAGAACCTCTATCCGGTGCAGATAGAAGATTTCCTCCGCCGTCATCCGGCGATCAAGGATGTCGCCGTTATCGGTCTGCCCGATGCCCGGCTCGGTGAAATTGCCGCCGCGGTTATCGAAGTAAAACCCGGTTTTGAATTGGAACAGTCCGCCGTGGATGAATTTTGCCTTGATCTGCCCCGTTATCAGCGGCCGCGTAAGATCATTTTTGCCGAAGTTCCCCGTAACCCCACCGGCAAGATCGAAAAGCCCAAACTCCGCAAACTTTATGGTGCCGATAAACTGGTCGCCATGCAGAATGAGATAAAATGAATAAAACAGTTCATGTTGTGCTGCTGGGAGCCGGAGCTATCGGTGTTCTGCCGGCGGCCCGGCTGGCCGTTTGTCCGGGGATCCGGCTTACGGTCGCCGCTTCCGGAGAGCGGTTGCTGCGTTACCGTCAGGACGGTTTGTATTTGAATGGCGAAAAATTACCTTTTTCCTTTGCTGCTCCGGAGGAGTTGGAAAGTGCCGATCTGATTCTGGCAGCTACCAAAGTCCCCGCATTGGAATCAGCTTTGGAGTGTGTCGCTCCGGCAGTTGCCGCCAAGACCATTTTTCTGCCCTTGCTCAATGGTATTTCTGCAAGCGGAATCATTCAAAACCGTTTTCCGCAGGCGCAAGTTCTCAAGGGATTCCACCTCGGTCACGCCAGCGTCCGGCAGGGAAATCAGATCACCCATGACGGCGTTGGTACGATTTACTGCGGCGGCGATGAAACCGCTTTGGAATTTACTTCCGGAGTACTGACGTCTGCCGGAGTCGATTTCGAAATCCCGGAAAATATTGAAGTTGCCATGTGGCAGAAATTTGTGCTCAATGTCGGGATCAATCAGACTCAGGCTTTTTACTGTGCCGATTACGGAACGGTTCAGAAAGCTCCGGAAATGCTCCGTATGGCGTGGGATTTGATGGAAGAGGCCGTCGCCGTAGGCCGAGCTTGCGGCGTGGCTCTGGGCGATGAGGTGATCGACAGTGCAATGATGGTAATTTGCAAGATGCCCGGAAATGTGAAAACCTCCATGCTTCAGGATGTGGAATCCGGTCGGGAGACCGAAGTGGACGCTTTCGCCGGTACCGTTTGCCGTCTGGCAGAAAAATTTGGAATCGATGTCCCAAACAATAAAATGGTATTACAAAAAATAAAAGGTTTGTAAAAAATGAAAAGAGCTTTGATCTCTGCGATAATGGTTCTCTGCTGTGCAGTATTTGCCAAAGAATTGAAAGTATTGGCGATCGGCAACAGTTTTTCGGTATGTGTCACCCGTAATCTGCCGCAGATGGTGGCCAGTGTCCCCGGCAACCGGATCTTTTTGACCAGTGCTCAAATTGGCGGCTGCTCGCTGGAACGCCATTGGAATGAATGGTGCAAAGCGGAAAAGGATGCCAAATATACCCCCTATGGTGTAACGATGATCGACAGTAACGCAATTGCCGGCAAAACTATCCGCAGAGGCAATGTCAATGAGTTGATCAAAAATAACAAATATGACATCATCACCATTCAGCAGAACAGTGCCAACAGCTGGAAATATGAAACTTATCAGCCGTTTGCCGACAATCTGATCGCTGTGCTGAAAAAATATCAGCCGCAGGCGGAGATCGTCATCCAGCAGACCTGGAGCTACCGCAGCGATTCCAGTCGCTTGAAATCGTGGAAAATCAACAACACCGTGATGTACAACAAACTTGCCAAAGCCTATGAAAAACTTTCTCAAAAGTATGGTTTCCGGGTTATCCCCAGCGGTGATGCGGTGCAGATTTTCCGATCCAAGACTCCGGTGAAATTCAAGGCTCCGGATATGAAGGCTCTTGCTGCATCGAAAAATACCAAAGCTCACGCTTTTGAGGGGGAAGTCGTCGGTTTGTGCAAATGGCGCCCGCACAAAAAGACCAAAAAGTATTATCTTTCCTGCGACACCAGCCACCTCAATCCTCATGGTGAATATATGCAGGCTGCGGTGTGGTTCAGTGTTCTCTACGGTCAGCCGGCCACCGATATCTGTTATGCTGCTTCCGATATGACTCCGGAATTTGCAAAATTTCTGCGGGAGTGCGCCGCTGAAGCGGTTGCAAACTATAAGCAGCCGGGAAAATAAATCATGGGTAAATCGCACAATATCCTGATGATCGGCAACAGTTTCTCTGTTTGCGTGGGGAAATTTCTGCCGCAGATGGTGCGCTGTTTCCCCGGTAATCATCTGAAACTTACCAGCTGTTTCATCGGCGGATGTTCATTGGAAACCCATTGGAATCATATCGTTGAAGTTGAAAATAATCCGGATTTCAAACCCTACCGGATCACAATCTGGGATTCCTCTACATTGAAAAAACCGGTGTTCCCCGGCAATGTCAATGCGCTGTTGAAAGCAGAAAAATATGACATCATCACCATTCAGCAGGCGAGCCGTTCAAGTTGTGATTACTCCACCTTTCAGCCTTTCGCAGATGATTTGATCAAGTTTGTAAAAAAATATCAGCCGCAAGCTGAGATCATCGTCCAACAGACTTGGAGTTACCGTGCCGATGCGCCGTTTTTGCGGGAAAGCGGCATCGATAATTCCGAGATGTATTCCCGGGTGGCAAACTCATATCATCAGTTCGTCTGCGATTATGATCTGCGAATGATCCCGACCGGATATGCCGTCCAGCTCGCCCGCAAATTGAGCCCGGTCAAATTTGAAAATTACGATTGGGAAATGCTCGATTCTCTGCAGTGGCCCGATCTGCCCCGGCAGGCCGGAGATGTGGTCGGAAATTTCCGCTGGCGCAAAAATGACGAAGGTGAAATGTTCATCTACCGGGACACCAACCATTTGAATATGCGCGGTGAATATCTGCAAGCCGCACTCTGGTGTGGATTCCTTTACGGAGTTGATCCCGAAGCGATCAGTTACGTCGCTCCCCGGATCGGCAAAAGCGATGCTGCATTCCTGCGGAAATGTGCTCAGCGTGCGCTGAATGATTTTGTTCAGATCAAAAAATGATATTCCGGTAGGGGATATTTACCGTAGAAAGATATCCTGAATCACGCTTTTTACCCCACGGGCAAAACGGAAATAGCGTCCGGAAAACAATTCACCTGCAACCAGAAACAACCGGTGGAAAATATTGACTTTTCCCATCTTTGAGCGGATTTGCGAGTGGATAAGCCGTTCTTTCAGGATATTTTCCACATGGTCATCTGTTTTTCCGGCAGTTCTCCGCAGGAGAAAGGCGTAAACTTTGGCGTTCCAATTGAATGTATCATCTGCTGCAGATTGCTTTGCTGCTTTAAATTGTCCGGCAAGTGAACTCTTTTGGCCGGAATTGGAGGCATTTTTGCCATGCTGACGGAATAAGGTCAAACATTCCGGGATCACTGCCCAGCCGTCGAATGCGGCGATGCTCAATCCGATATAGGTATCGTGGACATTGGCCAGTTTGGGAAACGGCAGCAGATATTTCAAAGCACTCCGCCGGATCGCCATATCATGCGCTGCCGGAGGAACCCTGCGGGCGAAGAGCTCCATTTGCGGTGAAACGGTGAGCTGTTCCGGTTTGAATCCCCGCAATTGCAAGTGAGTATAATTTTGCGAATTCAACTCTTTGTCGGTTATGAGGCTGTCCGAATAGACGCCGAGGAT
>JAZRNP010000323.1:0-8982 GCA_045648225.1 Victivallaceae bacterium
ACTGACCTTCGGTAATGTAACCGGTATTGTCCGGCACCGGGTGGGTCACATCATCACCGGGCATGGTGGTCACCGCCAGAATAGTGATACTTCCGGCACTATCAAAGTCAACCGCTTTTTCATAGCGGCTGGCAAGCTGACTGTACAAATCTCCGGGATAACCGCGGGTGGCAGGGATCTGTTCCATGGTGATGGCGATCTCTTTGAGCGCATCAGAGAAGTTGGTCATGTCGGTCAGCAGCACCAGCACCCGTTTACCTTTGAGGGCGTATGATTCGGCCACTGCCAGCGACATATCAGGAACCATCAGACATTCCACCACCGGGTCGGCCGCAGTATGAATAAACATCACCGTCCGGGAGAGAGCACCGTGTTCATCGAGTGTACGCTTGAAAGTAAGATAGTCATCATATTTGAGTCCCATACCTCCGAGGACGATAACATCGACTTCCGCCTGCAGTGCAATGCGGGAAAGCAGCTGATTGTAGGGTTCTCCGGCGGAGGAAAAGATCGGCAGTTTCTGAGATTCAACCAGAGTATTGAAAACGTCGATCATGGGAATATTGGTACGGATCATATTACGGGGGATGATACGCTTGGCCGGATTAACCGACGGAGCTCCGATGGGAATAAGTTCATCGGTAATATCCGGACGGTTGTCCCGGGCTCCGCCTCTGCCGTTGAAAACCCGTCCCAGCAGAGCATCTGAACCGGAAACCATCATCTCCCGACCCAGAAAACGCACCTGATCCTCGGTACCGATACCCCGGCTGCCGGCGAAAACCTGCAGCGAAACTTTACGGCCGTCAATACGGATCACCTGAGCAAGAGATGTGCCCCGGATACTGGTGACTTCAGCAAGTTCGTTATAAGCAGCCGAATCAGCTTCGACGGTGATAACGTTACCGGAGATCCGGATGATCTGATGATATATCTTACGCATTACGCTGGACTCCTTCTGCAAGTTTGGCATTGATTTTTTCGCTCAAAACGCGGTAATCGTCACTTTCCGGCAGCTCATAATTGCGGTCGATGAAAAGCTGACGCAATTCAAGGAAGTATTTGCGGGCCTCCTCTTTTTCCTGAAACTGAAAACTCTCACGGAGAACTTTTGAAACATCATCAAACATCATCCGCTGACGCTCTGCACTGGTGGTTCCATCTACAGCATCAAAGGTATTCTGCTGGAGATAAACGTAGTCCAGAAACTCGCTTTTGAGATAGAGGATAAAATCTTCGATACTGGTACCCTCTTCACCGATAACTTTCATCATCTGATTGACATCGGCACCCCGGCGCAGAATGTTGCGGGCATATTCGAGATCAGCGGCATTGACCACGCTCGGATATTTGCTCCAGGAATCCAGCGGATGGATCGCCGGGTAACGCCGGGCATCGGAACGCTCACGGGAAAGTCCGAGAAAGGCACCGACCACTTTGAGTGTGGCCTGAGTGACCGGTTCTTCAAAGTTTCCTCCGGCGGGTGAAACGGCTCCTCCGATGGTGACGGAACCGGTTTCTCCGGTACGGAGTTTGACCATGCCGGCCCGTTCATAAAAGCTGGCGATCAGAGATTCAAGATAAGCCGGGCATGCCTCTTCTCCGGGGATCTCCTCCACACGTCCGGACATTTCACGCAGAGCCTGCGCCCAACGGCTGGTGGAATCGGCCAGCAGCAGGGTATTCAATCCCATCTGCCGGTAATATTCGGCGAGGGTCACCGCCGTGTAAACACTTGCTTCCCGGGCAGAGACCGGCATACTGCTGGTGTTACAGATAATGATCGAACGGTCCATCAGCGACCGGCCGGTACGCGGATCGGTAAGATCGGGGTATTCCCGCAGGATCTCCACCACCTCGCCGGCACGTTCACCGCAAGCGGCGATGACCACCACATCAGCTTCAGCATTCTGACTTATGGCGTGCTGCAGAACGGTTTTTCCGGCACCGAAAGGTCCGGGAGTACAGAAAGTTCCTCCGGTTGCAACCGGGAAAAAGGTATCGATCGTCCGCTGACAGGTGATGAGAGATTTCTCCGGCAGAATTTTGTCCACATAATCGGAAATCGGAATTTTCACCGGCCAGAACTGGGTCATGGTGACATTACGTTTGTCACCGGCAGCATTGACGGCAACTGCCATGACATCATCGATGGTGTAGTCACCTTCGGGAGCGATCGATTCAATGGTCCACTCACCTTTCCAGGCAAACGGGATCATGATGTAGTGGGTGATATTGGCCTCCGGAACCGAACCGATACGATCACCGGCAACCAGTCGGCATCCGGGAACGGCCGTCGGAGTGAAGTGCCACTTGACTTCCCGGTCGAGTGCCCGCAGATAGATTCCGCGCTGCAGAAAAAATCCGGAGTGTTCTGCCAGCAGTTTCAGCGGATTCTGCAGACCGTCATAGACCTGAGCCAGCAAACCCGGCCCCAATTCGACGCTCAGCAATTCGCCGGTAAATTCGACCAGATCCCCTGCTTTGAGTCCGTTGGTGCTTTCAAAAGCCTGCAGATCGGCATATTTACCACGGATCCGGATAACTTCGCACTTGATCCTGGATTCGCCGACATGAGCGAATGCGACCTCATTCTGGATGACTTCGCGGGAGTATTCAACGGTGATCATATTGCCGTTGACTCCGACGATCTTTTCAAAGAATTTATTCTGCTCCATAAATCATATCTTTCCTGTGGAAGATGTTATATATCACTGATTGACTCTGACATCTTGTCAACAGCTGCACTAAAGATGGAATTACCATCTCCGGAATTGCGTTTACGGTATTTTTCCAGAGAAGCCAGCCGCATCCGGTAACAGCAGAGAGCGGTAAAATCCAGCTCGTGTCCGGCTTCGAGATCATCTATTTTGCGCCAGCGGATGAGATCGACCATCCGTTCTCTTTCCGATGGATCGTCAGAAGCCGCAGCTCCGGGCAGAGAGAAATCGACTTCAGAGTGATATTCATCGACCGGCGGCAAAGTAAAAAAGGTTCCGAGCTTTTCCTGCCGGGCCTCGGCGATGCGCAAATTGAGAAAATTGTCAAATTCACGCATTTTCCGGTAAACGGGAACCGGAGAAAGATTTTCCCGGTCATCCCAGGAGCACAACCGGGCAAATTTCTGTTCCGTCATCTCATTGCGGGCAAGCCGGTCAAATTCCTCAAGCGAAATCTCTGCCGGGACACCGCAATTCAAAGTCGGCAAGGTTGCATAAAAGAATCCGTAAAACATGATTTATTCCGCCTTGAAAACCGCCGCAAGCTGTTCTCCGCAATAATCGGCAAGCAATTCCCGCACCGCCGCATCTGAAAAATCAAAACAGCAGCGGCTGTCATCAAATTCCAGCTGAACGCCGCCGGAAATTTCTGCACATCCGAAAAGTTCCGGGGATTTTTTCAAACTGTCAGAGAGTGCATTTTTCAAAGCCTGATCCAATGCCGCTGTATCCTTGACGGCACAGCGTACTTTCAATTCAGCATCCGGATCGGCGGCAAAAGCGGCGACGAATTCTTTGATAAGCTGAGCCATGAATTCCGGAGCAAGTGCCGCAGCGGTTGCACCTTTAACTGCCGCATTGAGCCGGTTCGACAATTCAGCACGCAGCTGCAGCCGGATATCCCGGGCCGCCTGTCCGGCGGCAGAAATCGCCCGACTCTGAAATGCATCGGCTTCACTCTGCGCATTGGCAATGATTGCAGATGCTTCACTGCGAGCCTTGCTGATAATCTCATCAGCCTTACTGCGGGCGGCATCAATGATTTTTGCGGCTTCCGCCTCGGCTTTCTGAATACCGTCTGCGTTGATACGTTCCAAAAGATTCTGCAATTCTTCTCCCATAACAGTGGCCTTTCAGTTATGATTTCCAAATATTTTCATTAAAAAAACTATCATTACATAAAATATCCCATTTTCACTAAAATTTCAAGTATTGCAACGATAATATTTCAATGCTATATTATGATAAAACAAAGCTATAGAGCAGGGAGAACCAGAAAAATGATTTACGACAGCATGAGATCCTTTCAGAAATATGCCAAACTTTCTCCGGAAATCTGGGCAAAAATCACCGATTTTCTCAATAAAATATCCGGCACTCTCCCCGAAGCGGCATCCGTCAAACTCGATGGAGAAAAACTGATTGCCAATGTGGTTCACACCCACACCCAGCCGGCCGAGAACGGCAAATATGAGATCCATCGCCGCTATATCGACATCCACATCCCGCTGCGCGGCAACGAAACCATCATCAGCCGGAGCGACAGCTGTGATCTGAAACAGCTCGGCCCCTTTGACGAAGCCGGGGATTATGCATTTTTTGAAGCTGCTCCGGGGATCCCGGTCTTTTTGGAACCGGGTTACTTTCTCTTCCTTTATCCCGGCGAACCTCACCATGTGCTCACCGGAAACGGAGAAGCGATTTCCAAAATTATCATCAAAATCGATATTGACGAATTCAACAAAGCAGTTTAAAAAATGATCAGCCAGATACTTGACAACTTCCGCAAACCGGGTTCAAATCTGCGGGGAGCTCCGTTCTGGGCATGGAATTCCGCTCTTGATCCGGAAAACCTGCGTCAGCAGATCCGAACCATGAAACAAATGGGATTCGGCGGATTCTATATGCATTCGCGCACCGGACTGGATACGCCGTACCTCTCGGAAAAGTGGTTTGAATGCATTTCCGCCTGTATCGACGAAGCTGAAAAACTCGACATGGAAGCCTGGCTCTACGATGAAGACCGCTGGCCCTCCGGTGCCGCCGGTGGGATCGTCACCGCCGATGACCGCTTCAAAATGCGCAAGCTCAAATACTGTCAGGGCAACGCTCCGGAATCCGGCACCCCGATCGCCCGCTTTGAATTGGAAGCCGACGGCAACCGGCTGCTCAAATCCAGGCGGTTGGCTGACGGAGAAAATCCGACCGGAGATTTTTACACTTTTTACTGGGAATATATGGAACGTTCCAGCTGGTACAACGGAGAAACGTATCTGGATACGATGAATCCCGAAGCTGTACAGGAATTCGTCAATGTCACCCACGAGGAGTACCGCAAGCGTTATCAGGATAAATTCGGGAAATCGGTTCCCGGGATCTTTTCCGATGAACCCTGCTACATCCACGGCGATGTGCTGTTGAGTATGCCGTGGACACCGGCACTGCCGGAAGAATTCAGAAAAAGTTATGATTATGATCTTATCGACAACCTGCCGGAGCTCTTCTTTTTCACCGGATATGAAGTTTCCAAAGTCCGCCATGACTATTACGATCTTATCACCCGGCTGTTTACCGAAAGTTTCACCGGAGTCATCGGCAAATGGTGCGGCAGGCACGGCTTTGCCATGACCGGGCACACGCTGTCCGAAGATTATCTGTCCGGTCAGACACTCTACGCCGGTGCCGCCATGCGTTTTTATGAACATATGCAGATCCCCGGGATCGATGTCCTGACCGAACACTGGAATGTATTCAATACCGTCAAGCAGTGCACCAGTGCCGCCCGGCAGTTCGGACGGGAACGGGTTCTCACTGAAAGCTACGCCTGCACCGGCTGGGATTTTCCCATTTCCGGACACAAGGCCCTTTGCGACTGGCAGTTTGCCCTCGGAGTCAACCAACGTTGTCTGCATCTGACGTGGTATTCCATGGAAGCCGAAGCCAAACGTGACTATCCGGCAAGTATTTCCAAACATTCTCCGTGGTATGAAAAATATTCTGCGGTTGAGGATTACTTCGGCAGGATGTCCGCATTGCTCATCCCCGGCGATGAGATCCGGGATATTCTGGTCATCCACCCCATCGAATCGGTCTGGTCGGTGCTGGTCAAAGATATTCCCGCCACCGATGCCGAAAGAGAACGGCGGCAGATCAAACCGGGTACCAAGGCCATGGACGGATTCTATTCTGAACTGGTCGCCCCGTTTGACCGGGCCCACAGCGATCTGACCAATAAACTTTTGAGTGAACACCTGGATTTCGATTTCGGTGATGAAGATCACATCTCCCGTTTTGCTTCGGTTTCCGGCGGCATTTTCACTCTGGGCGAAGCTCATTACAAAATGATCCTGATCCCGCAATTGAGAACCATCCGTTCCACCACGCTCGATCTGCTGGACAAATTTGCAGGCCGGGTCTTCTATATCGGCAATCCCCCGGAATTTGTCGATGCCGAACCATCCGGACGGGCGCAGGAGGTATTCAAAAAATTCACTCCGGTCACAATGGACGATCTTGGAGAAATCATCCCCCGCCGGGTCTCCATTGCCGAAGAAAAAAAGCAGGCTCCGACTGTACTCTACCGCCTTGCCGATTGCAGCGACAGTTACACCTTTATGCTCTGCAACACCTCCATGCCCTACTCTACTGCCATCAAAGAAGCCCCGATGGTCAGAGAACGTACCATCAGTTGCCGCGAACTCGCTGTTTCCGTTGAAATCCCGGAACGGGGAAAGGTGTTTGAAGCCGATTTGGAAACTGGAAAAATCTATCCGGTCGATGCAGTTTATGAAAACGGCAGTTACCGTTTCACCACTTCGCTGGATATTCTGCAGAGCCGCATTTTTGTCATAACTGAAGAGGATATCGCCACTGCCGCACAGAGCAAACTTCCGGAAAATTCCGGGATTGCGCCGCTTGCAGAAACCGCTTTCACCTACCGCCTTTCTGAAGCCAACCGCATTGTCCTCGATCACGCCCGCTGGCGCATCAACAACAGCAGCTGGCACGAAGAGAATTACATTCTGCTCATCGATGATGAAATCCGGGCCACTCTCAACGCTCCACCCCGGGGCGGTCTGATGGCACAACCGTGGCGATGGGACAAAAACAAAAAGTACCAAAACGCCGCACTGGAACTGGAATATTCCTTTGAATGCGATGCTGTGCCCGAAGAAAATTGCGTACTCTATCTGGAGCACCCGGAACTCTACACCTTTGAACTCAACGGCCAGTCATTGCCTCCGGAAAAGGCAGGCTTCTGGATGGAAGAGGTGCTGCAAGGCATCCTTATCCCGGCAGCATCGCTGCAGAAAGGGAAAAACATTCTCAAACTTTTCAGCTCCTACAACTGCGGTCAACGCGGCTTGGAAAGTATGTACCTTGCAGGATCTTTCGGCGTAAAAAACCGCTGCACCATCACCCGACTGCCCGAAACCCTTGCCATCGGCGACTGGTGCGATCAGGGCCTGCCCAATTACGCCGGAAACCTCACCTACATTTTCGACGTCGATCTGAATGCGGATTCCATCATGAACATCCCCGATTGGAGGGGAACCATGCTCGGCGTCAAAGTCGGTGACGCAGAGGAAAAACTTCTGCTCTGGCCGCCGTACCGATTCGAAATCGCTTCCGGCAGACACCGGATCGAACTTACCGTCTACGGACACCGCCGCAACGCATTGGGTCCCTTCTATCTCAATGAAAAATGGCCCGTCCGTACCGGCCCCTATCAGCATAAAGTTTATGAGCACCCGGAACGGCAGCTCGTCCCCTGCGGATTGCTTTCCGCTCCGGAAATTTTACCATTAAAGGAGTTTTAATAAAATGAAGAAATCACATTGGGGTATTTTGATTTTATTATCCCTGGTATCCGGTTGCGCCACGCACAATGACACATTTACCGCAGCAAGTTACAACATCCGGTCATTCAGAACAATGAGCAACCGGAAAGATGTCGCCGGAACCATCCGGGCGATCGGCAGATTAAACAGCGATATATGCGGTCTGCAGGAGGTAAGGAAATATAACAGCGAAAACCCGGCACCGCTTGAATTGACCGGACAGCAGCTTGCAATGCAGCCCCGTTTCTGCCCCACGCTGTACCGGAAAAATTTTGAATACGGCATCGGAACACTTTCAAAATTCAAAACCGAACCGGTCGCAGAACTCAAACTGCCCAACGCTGACAATCAGGAACCCCGCAAGGCAATGATATTGAAAATCCATTCGCCGCACGGAATGTTTTATTTTGTCAACACTCACCTTGCTCCCGTCAGTAAACCGAAAACCGATCTCCGGGAAGCACAATTGAAGTGCATTCTTGACTATGTGGAAAAAAACAAACTGTATCCGGCGATTTTGACCGGTGACCTCAATGCGACCCCGGATTCAGCGGCAATCAGACTGCTGCAGCAGAAGTGGCGTATCGCCGGAGATGACACTCCGACCTATCCGGCATCAAAACCGAACCGGAGAATCGACTTTATCGCTTTCTCTCCCGCCGATGCATTCGAAGTCATAAATTTTGAAACTGCCAACGAACCGACGGCATCCGACCACCGTCCGATAAAAGCAAAACTGCGTATCAATAAATCCAAATAAAGGAAAATTATTATGAAAACTTATCGTCTCAACCTCATTCCCGGTGACGGCATCGGTGTCGATGTCATCAACGAAGGTGTCCGGGTTCTCAATGCTCTTGCCGAAAAACACGGCGGTATCAAGTTTGAATACAACACTCTCCCATGGAGCTGTGCCTATTATCTTGAACACGGCCGGATGATGCCCGTTGACGGCATGGAAATTTTGCGGGATTGCGATTCCATTCTGCTGGGAGCGGTCGGCTTCCCCGGAGTGCCGGATCACGTTTCCCTGCGGGATCTGCTGCTCCCGATCAGAACCGGATTTGATCAGTATGTCAATATGCGCCCCATCAAGCTGCTGCCGGGATTGAATTCTCCTTTGAAAAACGATCAGATTGACTTTGTCGTGATCCGGGAAAATTCCGAAGGCGAATATTGCGGACAGGGCGAAACCACCAACGATAAATCCATTCAGAATGCGATTTTCACCCGCAAAGGCACCGACCGCATCATCCGTTATGCCTTTGAATACGCCAAAGCCAACAATATGAACAAGGTTTTGAGTGCCACCAAGTCCAACGCTCTCAACCACTCCATGGTCTTCTGGGACAAGATCTTTGACGAAGTCCGAGCCCAGTATCCAGATATGGAATCCAGCCAGATGCACACCGATGCTCTTG
>JAZRNP010000324.1:0-11811 GCA_045648225.1 Victivallaceae bacterium
CCGAGAGTCACGCCCTGATAGATGCGGACATTATTGCCGAGAACTGCAGTTTCGCCGATGACCACACCGGTTCCGTGATCGATAAAAATTCCTTTCCCGAGCGTGGCTCCGGGGTGAATATCGATACCGGTTTCACTGTGGGCGTATTCCGTCATCATCCGGGGGATAAGCGGTACTTCAGCACAGAACAGGACATGAGCCAGTCGCTGGATCGCAATCGCTTTTATACCGGGATAGCTCAAAATCACCTCATCATAACTGCGGGCGGCGGGATCACCGTTGTAGGCAGCTTCCACATCCGCCATCAGGACTTCCCGGAGTCCGGGGAGAGATTCCAGAAGTTTGAAGGCCAGAGAATCGCTGCGTACCGAGCACTCTTCGGCACATTCGGCGCACTCGTCACCTTTTATGCGGCGCATGGCCCGACCGATCTGATCGGAAAGTTTCCGCAGAATATCTCCCAGCAGCACCCGGGTCGAGGGGTAAGCTCCCGCCCGGTCAAAGCCGGGGAAAAGGATCTCCAGCAGCCGTTCCGTAACATCGATCACTTCCGCGCGGCACGGCATGGTATCATCTTCGGCATCATTGATACCGGAATCGTGCTCATAACTGTTGAGCAGAGCCTGATTAATCCGGTCAAGTATCTCGTTTTTTTCCCGTCGGTTCATCATCAACTCCAATATTTAAAATTATTCAAGATTTTGTATTTGTTCGCGGATCTTTTCGGCTTCCGCCTTGAATGCGACCACTTTGCCGGAAACGCCGGAAGCAAATGCTTTGTTGCCCAGCGTGGTGATCTCCCGGAAAAGTTCCTGCATCAGAAAATCCAGACTTCTGCCGACCGGCACATCGGAATCCAGAAATTTGTGAAACTGTTCAAAATGGCTGGTCAGCCGGGTCAACTCTTCAGTTACATCACCCCGGTCAATGTAAAACAGCACTTCCCGCAGCAGAGCCGGATCATCGGCATCGATCGGAAGTTTTTCCGTTGCAAACCGTGAAAGCAGCTTCTGTTTCACCAGATCAGGCTGACGGGAGGTCATCATAAAAAGTTCGCCGTGGAGAACTTCCAGAGATTTGATCCGGCTTTCCAGATCGGCCCGGAGATTGTTTCCTTCCACAAGGCGCATTTTCTGGTAATTTTCTCCGGCTGCATTGAGGGCCTTTTCAAACATTTCAGCCACCTCTGCCGAACTGCCGTCCACCGGACTGCTCTGCAGCACACCGGGAATGGCGATCAACTGTTCGACATTTACATCGGGATCCAATCCGGCACGCTTGCGGGCTCCGGAGGCTTCACAAATCAGCATATCAAGCATATTGCGATCGACCGCAGAAGTCGAACTTCTGCCGGAATTACCGATAGTAATACGAACCTGCACCGCTCCGCGGGAAACCAGTTTGCCGATAATTTTTCTGCCGGTATTTTCCAGAGGAGCCAGCTCCTGAGGCATCATAAAACGCACTTCCAGCTGCTTGCGGTTGACGGAAGATATTTCAGCCTGAATCGTTCTGCCGTCGGCAAAGACCGCCTCGCCTTTACCGAATCCGGTCATACTGTACAACATAGTGGATCATTCCTTTATTTTGAACCCTTGACCATTTTGGAAAGGTCGGGTAATTTGTCATGCTTCTGTTCAGGAGTAAGTACCGTATGCAGAGTACGTTTTTTCAATTCATCGTTGCTGATGATACCGGCACGTTCGATCTGCCAGAGAGTCAAATCCGGCATTCCCCGTCCGCAAAAGTAGACGCTGTTGTTATTGCCGTCATCCCAGACCAGAGTCAGCTGAAGTTTTTGGGCAAGAGCCGCTTCAAAAGCTTTGCGTTCATCCGGATCAGCCGGGAGCGGAAGTGCGATTCTGAAGTCGGTTATCAGCAGTGCCGGAGTATTGAAACGGATACGGTTCATGGTTTCGACGGAGATCTGACCGAACAGATTGTTCCGGGCGTAATCAGCGGCCTGACGGGAGACGCCGGCAAGAACATCCGGCAAAGTACCGTAATCTTTGTAAATCAGACGCTCCGGATACCAGTTGGCCATCCGACCGCCGGAAACTCCGAATACCATACAGACCCCTTTTTGTCCGGGGATCTGCCAGGTGACACAGATCTGCCGCTGCTCACTTTTGAGCTCCCGGGCTCCGGCAAGTCCCTTGGAACCGATCACATCGCTGTGCAATATGACCGGATCGTTGTAACGGACGAATTCCTGTTGTTTCCAGTCCAGGTCATTTGCATTTTTCAGCAAAAACTTACGGGCTCTTTCCACGGCACGGTTCTGATAGTAGATATCGGAACGGCAGCCGCTGAACAGAATCAGCAGCGCAAATGCGGCAAAGGGGAGCACTCCGCCTTTGAATAAATTCATAACACTATCCTTCCTTTCAAGATGGTTCCGGCAATAATAAAAATCTGCACAGTATTAAAAATACTGCAAGTGTGCAAAAACTTCAATCCTTTTGTTTGAATTTCAGCAAAAAAACGTTATTTTATAGATACAACAAGGAGGATTTTTTGAAAATCATGCAAAATATACCCGCTTTTTTCGGAGGCAGTTTCGATCCGCCGCATCCCGGCCATCTGGCGGTGGCCCACGGAGCTCTGGCATCCGGGAAGTGCAGCCACGTAATTTGGGTCCCGGCATTTGCCCCGCCGCACAAACTCAATGCGGAACGTGCTCCTTTTGCCGATCGCATGGCGATGATCGGATTGATCATCAAAGAAGAAAATTCCATGAGCGTATCCGATATCGAATCGCACGTCGAACAGCGTCCGACCTATTCCATAACGATTCTGGAGGCAATGGAAAAATCCAACGGGATCCGGCCGGCCCTGCTCATCGGCAGCGACAGCCTCTGTCAATTACACACCTGGCACCGGGCGGAAGAACTGGTGAAAAATTACACGATCCTCACCTATCCCCGCAAAGATGCTCCGGTTTCAGAGGAACTTCTGAGAGAACACTGGAGTCTGGAAATCGTACAAAAACTGCTTGCCGGAGTGATACCGGGAGAATTTTTTGAAATATCTTCCACGGAAATCAGAAAATCAATGGAAAAAACGGCAAATGAGGGTAATATTAAGTATATGACAAAAACTTTTCCGGAAGTCGATGCCTATATCAGAGAGCACCGGCTTTACGGCAAATCCCAAACGAAAGATGATGAACTATGAATGTATCTGAAGAACAGAGATTGCAGAAATCCCGGGAACTGGCCGAATTCTGCATCAAGTGTGCCGAGGAAAAACTTGCGGAAGATCCCGCTCTGCTGGCTCTGGGTAATGATTCCAGTATCGCCGATTTCTTTGTCGTCGCCGGAGCAAACAGCGAACCGCAGCTGCGGGCATTGACCAGCTTTATCGAACGGCAGGTGCGTGAAGTCTATCAACTCCGGCCGATTTCCGGAGATATCGACAGCAATGCCGGTTGGACCCTGCTTGATTTCGGCGATGTCATCGTCCATCTGATGACCCCCGAAATGCGGGAAAAATATGATTTGGAAACTCTTTGGGGCGAATGCAGCAAACGCCGCTGAAGTGATTTTCGGGATATGAGAAAATATGAGCAGAATCAGCAAACGGCACCAGCACTGGGATGAATTCCGGTGGGAAGAGGAGATCCGGCGTGATGAACGGCGGATTTCCGGTTATTTCCGGGAACTGGCCGGCTGCCTCGATCTGCCTGATGAAGAGGAATTAATCTACGGCCAGCTGTCCAGTCAGCCGGATCTGGTTCCGTTTCCGGAAACCGGAGAATCGCTGCGGGATTACTTCGGCAGCAGCGAAGATGATGACGATGAACTGCCGGAACATCCCGCAAACTGCCGGACGGTGGAAAGTTCCACTGTTGAAGAACTGGATATGCTCTGCGCCGAATGGAACATTTTTATTGCCGCCAAACTTCCGGCACTCTTCTATTCCCACGCATTGGGATGCAGCTGCGCCTTTGCCAAACTGCTGGCCCGAACCGCCGATTTTCTGGAACCGGAACCGGATACCTCAAAAGCTCTGCAGCTGAGTCTGGGCAAACGGACTCTCCGGGATCTCAATGAAACGGTACAATTGCTCTCAACGATGGCCGGACATCATGAGTTTTTCCGGGAAAAAGCGGAAAATCTGATCTCTCGTCTGGGCGAGATCCGGGAACGTTTGATTGCCAAACTTGACAGTTTGCGTTAACTGTACTTTTCCCGGGATTTCCGGGATCAGACAAATTTAATATGAAAGACCGACAGATGAAAAAAACTACAGTCAGTGCCTTTGCCAAACGCAAGGCTTCCGGTGAAAAAATCGTGATGTGTACTGCCTATGATGCCCCGTTTGCCCGGGCCGCTCTGGATGCAGGGATCGATATCATGCTGGTAGGAGATTCTGTAGGAACGACACTTCTGGGGTATTCGAGCACTCTTCCGGTGACCATGGAGGATATGATCATCCATATCAAGGCCGCCCGCCGGGGAGCTCCGGAAGCGTTTCTGGTCGGGGATATGCCATTTATGAGCTACCAGGCCAGTCTGGAAGAGGGCATCCGCAATGCCGGACGGCTGATCAAAGAGGCAGGTGCCGATTGCGTCAAACTCGAAGGCGGTGCCGAATACGCTGAACTCACATCAAAACTGGTCAGAAGCGGTATTCCGGTGATGGGACATATCGGACTGATGCCGCAGAGCGTGCAGGTGCTGGGCGGATACAAAGTTCAGGGCCGGGGAACCGATGGCGCAGCCCGGCTGATCGCCGATGCCAAGGCTCTTGAAGCTGCCGGAGCATTTGCCATAGTACTGGAATGTGTACCGGAAAGTGCCGCAAAAGCGGTCACGGAAGCTCTGGAAATCCCGACGATCGGCATCGGTTCCGGACGGTTCTGTTCCGGACAGGTGCAGGTACTTCATGATTTGCTCGGACTGCTTGATTTCCGGCCGAAACACGCCGCCCGTTACGCTGAAATGGGCGAACTGGTCCGGAAAGCTCTGAAAAATTATTGCGATGATGTAAAATCCGGAAATTTTCCGACCGAAGAAAATATTTTCAACGACTGATCAAAAAGGATTTTATCATGGTCGAGCTCTACTGCATCACCCCCCGGATCGTCGCCGCCAATGAGTGCGCCGACATCACGGTCAGGGGAAAATTCCCCCATTCTGACTTCCGGATCTTCAAAGGTGAAATAACAGTGGATACAGTGGGGCCGGATGGACTTTTTGCCGATGGCAATCTGCCCGGATACACCTGCTTCAACGGTTTCGACATGAAACGTCCGCACTTTGAAACGGTCGCTTCTGAAATTGATGCCGCCGGAGTGCTGCGCTTCAAATATTTTTTCCGTGGTGAGGGAAAATGTTCGTTCCGGGTTCGCATCGGAGAACGGATCCTGTTTATTTTTGACACCTATGCTCTGCGCAAAGAGTGGCTCAAACTCCGTCCGTTCCGGGGCGATCTGCATCTGCACAGCGGATATTCCGGCTGCTGCAGCCAGAAGGAGCTGTTGAGCCCGGAATACTATGCGGCACTGAATCACTCTCTGGGTATGGATTTTATCGCTTTGTCAGATCACAAACAGCACTATCCCTCGCTCAAGGCGGCAAGTTTTGCCGATCAGTGCGGCGGAGCGCTCCGGGTCTATCCATCGGAAGAGGTGCATCTGCCGGATCTGCATACGATCCACAATTTGAGTTTCGGAAGCAAAGTTGCAATTTCCGGTCGTCTGGTCCGGGGCAATCCGGAATTTGACCGGGCTCTGGCAAAATATCTCAAAGTCGTTCCGGATTTCAAAGACGAATATCTGCGTTATCTGGCCGCCTCCTATCATATCGTAGCTGATTTCATCCATGATGGCGGCGGGGTTAATGTCTTCTGTCATCCTTTCTGGCGTCCCTTTGACCGGCTCTTTCTGCCCCGCTGCATCCGGGATTATGTCTTTGAACAGGGTCTTTTTGACTGTCTGGAACTTTTCGGTGAAGGTGCGCTTAATTGCGATGAAACTCATGCTCTTTACAGTGATATCTGCATCGCTCAGGGTCGCCGGATCCCGGCAGTGGGCAATAACGATGCCCACAATGCGAATTCACTGGCGATCAATTCGACCGTGATCTTTGCCCGGAAAAACGAGTTTGAATCTCTCCGGGAATCACTTCTCAACAACTTGAATATCGTCGTCAGCACCCGGGAAAAAAGCGTCCACCGCACCTCCGGAACTCTGGAACTGGTGAGCTTCTATCACTTCCTGCGGGAAAATTACTACCCCAGACATGATGAAATCTGCCGCAAAGAAGCCGATCTGATGTATCGGGCATTGGAATGCGGCATTCCGGATCGTGATTATGACACCGTGACCCACACTCCATATACCCAGCGTATCGGTATAAACAGTTTTGAACCGCTGAAGTTTAATCCTGACCGGCAGGCGTTTGCGGCGATTCAGGCAGAACGATCGGCAATGGATCGGGAGTTTTGGGGGAACTGAAAACTTTTTGCATAAGAACTATAATCATTATAGCTGCAAATGCCGCTGCCACCGCAAACAACATTTTCACCCATTGCGGCATGGCAGCGGTTTTTGTTTTACGGTTGTTTTCAATCAACAGATTATTCGCTTTTTCCCGTTTGGCGGGATACATCTCCTTTTGGATGAGCTCAAGTGTTTCCCGGATCTCCTGCCAGGATTGCGGGCGGTCGTCCGGTGATTTAGCCAAAGTCCGGTCGATCAATGCGGCAAGGTTCATATTCATATCCGGATTGCGCTGAAGCAGCGGTTCAGGGAGCTGGGAGATGTGTTTCTGAAGCAGCTCTTCCATCGGCCCGTTGAATGGCGGTTCGCCACAGGAAAGCTCATAAAGCATAACGCCGAAACTGTAGATATCACTCCGGGGATCGGCTTCTCCGGTTTGAGTTATGATCTCCGGAGCCACATAAAGCGGAGTTGCCATGATCTCATCGGAGCTCTGATTTCCGGCGATCCGGGCCAGGCCGAGGTCGGCAAGTTTGGCTCCGTTGCCATTATTCTGAATTATGATATTTTCCGGTTTGATATCACCGTGGATCATCCGGCAGCTGTTCCAGGCGTATTCCAATGCGGTGGCCAGCTGGATGGCGGTGATGAGCAGAAATTTCGGAGTCAGCTGTTCCGGACGGTTTTTCCGGATATCTTCCAGAACATCTCCGTCAACATACTCCATCACAAAAAAGCATTTTCCGTTATCATTGCCGACATCCAGAGCCTGCACGATATTGGGATGGGATATTTTTGCGGCGATCCGGGCTTCCCGGAAAAACGACTCGGCATATCCGGGTTCTTCCATATATTCCGGCAGCAGCACTTTGCAGGCCACAAGACGTTCCAGGATCCGCTGCCGGGCGAGATAGACCACGCCGTTGTTTCCACGGCCGAGTTCTCTGACGATAACATAACCACCGATGGCATCGCCGGTATTGATACTGAAATCTGCTCCGCTCATAATGATATCCCTTTAAGTTTCTGGTAGAGATTGACCGCATAGCGGTCAGTCATACCGGAAATATAATCCAATACCCGCAACAATCGGGTATAGGTCGAATCAACCTCATCCGGACGCGGATAATGCAGTGCCGGCAGCAGAGCCGACACCCGCCGGCTGCGGTAACTTGCCTTGGCCGTTCCGGAATATTCCAGGGCCATCTCATTGATACAGGGGACAAATATATCCAGCATACCCTGAACCAGTTCAAATCCGGCACCAACGACCTCGGCAACATTACGGTGATTGTAAATATCCCGGACGCTGCGATTTCTGATCTCATTGAGCAAGGGAGCGTGGGGAATAAGTTCAGTAAGTGAAGCGGAAAATTCGCCCCGCATCAATTCATCATGATGCTCGATAAAGCAGTCGGCCGCAGCCCGGACCAGAATACCGATGGCCTGAGCACGCAGAAATTCAGCTTTGCGCTCTTTGGTGGCGAGAGTTTGGACATATTCAGCTGAACGCGGAGAACCAATAATTTCAAGATAGAGCTTCTCCAGACAGGAGTAATCAATCAGTCCCAGCCGGGAGGCATCTTCAAAATCGACGGTAAGATAGGCGATATCATCGGCGGCTTCAAGCAGAAAACTCAGAGGATGACGGCACCAGGCCCCCGGAGATTGTTCAATCATACCGCAGGATTCAGCAACTTCGGTAAAAAGTTTGGAATCCTGCTGAAAAAATCCGCATTTTTTCCATTTGCTCAACGCATCTCCGGGATATTTGGCAAAAGCTCCCAACGTTGCACAGGTGAGCTGCATACCGCCGTGGTTGTCCGGCATTTCCAACCGGGAAAGTATCCGGAATCCCTGAGCATTACCGTCATATTTGCAGATATCCGCAATTTCAGCAGGAGTCATGGAATCATGAAGTTTCCGTCCTTCCGGAGTATCGGTAAACCAGTAACGGATCGCTTCCTCTCCGGCGTGCCCGAGCGGAGGATTGCCGATATCATGGGCAAGTGCGGCAGCGGCAACGGCGGCTCCGATATCACTGGGATGGGCTCCGCCGGTATCAAATTCACGGCAGATGAACACGCCGGCGGCAGTACCCAGACTGCGGGCGATACTGCTGGTTTCCAGACTGTGGGTGAGCCGGGTGCGGACATAGTCATTCTGCGCCAGCGGAAACACCTGAGTCTTGTCCTGCAGCCGCCGGAAACTACCGGAAAAAACAATGCGGTCAAAGTCCCGCTGGAACGGGCTGCGTTCCGGGGTGATCTTTCCCGGCAGCTCACTGCCCAGACGGTGCGGTGAAAGCAGTTTTATCCATTTCATTTGTTCAGCCATAAAAATACTCCTGAAAATCTGTCCACTTGAAAATATAATCACATTTTTACAATTTATCAAGTTCCATCTATTGTAAAAAGTACCGTAACAGATTATATTTATTGAAAATATATCAAAATTCCGTAAAAAAAAGGTGATCATCATGAATGAACAATACGAAGTTGAATTCATATCAAAACTCGACGAAACCCGTCAGCCTGCCCTCTTCATGCCGGCCAAAGGCGACGAACCCCGGCCGCTGCTGGTCGCTCTCCACACCTGGAGTGCCGATCTGACCCAATCCTGGGAACCCTACCGTTCCCGCTGCGAGCAGCGCAACTGGCACTGCATCTATCCGCTGTTCCGCGGCCCCAACTGGAACCGGAAAGCCTGTGGTTCAGATCTGGTCGTTTCCGATATCGAAAGTGCCGTGGAATATGTCAAAAGCACCTGCAAAGTTGACGAATCCCGGATCTACCTCCTTGGCGGTTCCGGCGGTGGACACGCCTCTTTGCTGATGGCCGGACGCACGCCCACTCTGTGGACGGCTGTTTCCGCCTGGTGCCCGATCAGCGATATTGCCAAATGGCACGCCGAATGCAAAGCTTCCGGCCGCAGTTATTATGAACATATTGAAAGTGCCTGCGACGGGGATCCGCAAACCTCATCCTCGGCTGCGGCACAGGCAAAACGCCGTTCTCCGGCGACTTATCTCTCCTCTGCGATCGGCAAAACCATTGTTGATATCGGCACCGGCATCCACGATGGCCACAAAGGCAGTGTTCCGGTAGGTCACACGCTCCGGGCATTCAATCTGCTCGCCGCTCCGGAAGAGCGCATTTCTGCCGAAGACATCGATTTTATTGAAAAAAATGAAGCCATCCCGGCTCATTTGCAGTACAACGGCGCAGAAGACACCGCTTACGGTCCCTACAAAGTCCTGCTCCGCAAAGTTTCCGGCATGGCCCGGGTGACGATCTTTGAAGGCGGTCACGATCTGCTTCCCGGTCCCGGATTCGGATTCCTCGAACAGCAGATCCGCGGAAACGAGCCGATCTGGAACTCCGGAACCAACTATGATGCCGCAAAATCCAAGCTCGGCAAATAATTGACTTTGGAGAAAAAAATCGTGAAGCCCGGATTATTCCGATTCATCGTGTTATTGCTGTTTTGTCCGTTCCTGTTCTGCTGCGGCTCCGAAAATCGGGTTTGCCGCCAGACAGCGGCCGGAAAAATCCGGATAACGAGAAAAATTGTACCACAAATAGAGGACGGGCGTGTGCAGTATTGGCACGCCGCCTGCGCATTGCCGGTCAGCAATATGTACCAGCGCATTTCAGTGAATGGTAAAGTTTCCGGCAAAATTTCAGACTTGCGAAACCAATGCGGCAAGTTTGTAATATTCAGCCGATCCGACAAAAATGTCAGTAAGGCCCACGAATACACCTTAGATGTATCGTTTTACAAATTGAACACCGCCTGGTCCAAGGTAAAAAAGGTCGTTCCACCCTCCGGAAAATATTCAGAATTCACCGGGGCGCACCTTCCATGGATCGATCCGGGCCATCCGGAGATCAGGCGGATCTCCGGTGATTTGTCCAAAAAATCCAGAAATACGCTTGATTACATCCGCAAGTGTTACGCCTATGTCACCGGGAATTTCCGATATCTGAATCCCAACACCGGTATCCACAGTTTGAATAAAATTTTACAAGATGGCGGCGGGGATTGCGGAAATCTCTCCTCTATCTTTGTATCTCTGCTGCGCTGCCGCAAGATCCCGGCCCGTCATGTAATCGGAGTCCGTCCGGACAACTCACCTCATGTTTGGAGCGAATTCCACCTGGATAATTATGGCTGGTTCCCGGCGGATGTGACGGCCGACCTCGGAAAAGAATCCTTCCGCTGTTTCGGCAACTGGGATGACCGATGCATTGTCATGCATTATGATCTGGGCTTCAAACTGCGTTTCCCGGACCGGAATCGCTGCGATGCAACCATGCTGCAGAACTATTTTTTCTTTTACAGAGGCCGCGGTAAATTGAAAATCAAAAACTTTTTTGTCCAGAATGCCCGATGACACTCACCGTTGGGTCAATCTCCCGGCCGCAGGGAGCTGGATCTTGTTGTGAATCGCCCAAAGGCGGATCAGCAATACCGCCATCGAAACAATTACAAAAGTGACAAAACCGTGCAGTTTCAGCGGGATAAGCAAACAGAATATAACTCCTCCAATAAGTGAGGCGGTCGCATAAAAATCGCTTTTCAGCACCACCGGGATCTTGCCGGTCAGCACATCCCGGATTATCCCGCCTCCGATGGAAGTGAACACACCGCACAGGACGATCCCGGTCATAGTAAGGCCGAAATCCAACCCTTTCTGAGCTCCGATAGCAGTAAAAACCCCCAATCCGATAGCATCACAAAGCTTGACAATATTGCGCTTTTTGATCCAGAAATTGGCGGTCAGGTAAGATATTATACCGACCACGATACAGATGATAATGTAGTATTGATGCTGAAATGCCGCAACCGGAGTACAACCGATAATGCAGTCCCGGATGATGCCGCCGCCGACTCCGACGCAACAGGCCAGCACCGTAACGCCGAAAATATCCAGACGATGACGGATCCCCTGAACCGCACCGGTAACGGCAAAAACCGCAGTACCAAAAAGGTCAAGCAGCAGAATTATCCAATTTTCCACAATAAATCCTCCACAATGTTGTCATCCTTTTAAAGTATTTCACAAATGCGGAAAAGTCAACCTCCTGCCGGCAAAAAACTGGCTATCGGCAATCTGCGGAAAAAGGTATTTTCAACCTCAGGACAAGTTCTTATGATTTTCCAATTGCATAAAAGAACTGAACAGATAATCCGGAACCGAAGGAGAGTTGTTATAAAAAAACAAAATAAACCATCCTTTACCCTGATCTAACTGCTAGTGGTGATTGCCATTATCGCCATTCTGACGGCGATAGTGCTGCCTGCTTTGCAGAGAGCCCAGGTGCCGGTAAAAACAGCAGAACAGAGTGTTGAAAAGATGG
>JAZRNP010000325.1:0-1683 GCA_045648225.1 Victivallaceae bacterium
GCCCCCATTTCCAAAAGGGTTTCCTGAATGGCTTTGAGGGTTCTTCCAGTATCAAGGACTTCATCCACAATCAAAATGTTTCGCCCCTTGGGATCGAGTTTCAAAGCGGAACGCAACTGAACAACTCCCGTGCTGACATTGCGTTTGTAACTTCCGGCAGCAATGGAATCAATATAAAAGTCTTCCAATTTTATTGATTCTGCCAATTTTGCCCCGAAAAATAAACCGCCATTCATAACGACGATCATCGTCAATGGGGTCGAACCGCAACGCTGTGCAATTTCAGCACCCAACTCTCGAATTCTTGCGTTTACTTCATCAGGAGTCTTGATAATTTCAATGTGTTCCATTGTAATCCACCATCCACCAAAATTTATAATTTATACGGGTATTAAAAGCATAGATATTTTACCACAAATAACAGTGAAATAACCCCGAGTATCCAGTTTATTTTTCCTTTGCTGCGGCAATTGAGAACCGTATAAGAAATAACTCCCAAGCCGAGTCCATCACTGATACTGTATGTGAATACAATACTGACCATAAGAATATATGCCGGAATGGCACTGGCAATGTCATTCAAATCTATATAAGTGATCGATTTTATCATCAGAAAACCGACTACTACGAGCGCAGGAGCTGTCGCAAAGCCTGGAATCGCCAGAAAAATCGGAGCTGACAGCAATGACACTAAAAAGCAAAATGCACAACACATTGTCGACAAACCAGTTCTTGCTCCGGCTCTTATTCCGACTGCAGATTCTGCAAATGTCGTAGTCGTACTTGTTCCCAGGACACCGCCGGCAAAAGTGGCGATTGAGTCTGCAAGCAGAATTTTTTTCAATCGGGGGATGGAACCATCTTTATTCATCAAAGGAGTGCCGGCCACCGCCCCGTTTACCGTGCCGACGGTATCAAAAAAGTCGGTAAAGAGAAAGGCAAAACATATCACTGCAAAATCGGCTGACAGCAAAAGCTTCAAACCGGATACCTCAGATCTTGGACACGACCACTGGTCGATCTTAAACGCAGAACCGAACATACGGCAAAATTCATAAAACGGTTCGGTCAACGCTGTTGAAGAGAAATTCGGAAGCAGTGAATAAAATCCATTGGCCGGATCGACATGATAAATACCTGTCAATTGGCATATAATACCAAGTACCCATGTCCCGAGAATACCCCAGAGCAAATCTCCCGGAGTTTTCCGGTGCATGAGAAATGCCGAGAACAAGATTCCCGCCAGAGCGAGAATTGCAGAAATTCCGGCCGTGTGAAAATCGGGACCGAAGAAATTCTGTATTGTCACCAGCGTTACGGGATGAGCTTTTACAATGTGAGCATTTTTGAAAGCTATAAGCGTTATATAAATTCCAACACCGGCTCCCATTGCGTATTTGAGCGAAAGCGGAATCGCATTGATGATTTTTTCACGAATCGAACTCAGTGACAGGAAAAAAAATATGACGCCCTCAACAACGATTGCAAAAAGGGCAAACTGCCATGAAAAGCCCAATGTCTGCACAACCGAATAAGCAAAAAAGGCATTTAATCCCATCGCCGGAGCCAAAGCCAGAGGCGCGTTGGCAACAAACGCCATTGCCAGAGTTCCGATGAAAGCAGCGATAGCGGTCACATAAAAAAGTCCGCCGCGCGGCATTCCGGTACTGCTGAGAATATCGG
>JAZRNP010000326.1:0-1135 GCA_045648225.1 Victivallaceae bacterium
AATCGGACGGCTTTCCAGCTTGGTCAGATTCAATCCGAGTGCCGAAAATTTGGAGAGCACCGAATTGAGCGCACCCGGCTGGTGGGACAGTACGGCGATCAGACTGATCTTATTCGCTCCGGGGTAGATCTGCGGAGTCCGGGAAATACAGACGAAACGGGTGTAGTTGTAATCGCTGTTCTGAATGTTGGCGGAGATGATATCCAATCCGCAGAGATCCCGGCAATTCCTGGAAGCGATCGCCGCCACATCTTTGCGTCCGCTGTCAGCGACGATCGCCGCCGCCGTTGCGGTGCTGTCGGCAACGGTCATTTTGACGCCGTCAAGAGTTTTCAGAAATTCTGAACACTGTTTGAATGGCTGCGGATGGGAATAGATCTCTTTGACATCCTCCAATTTGGTCCCTTTCGGAGCCAGAAGCACGCTGGAAATCTGCAGATCAAGACTGCGGACGATATGAAATTTTCCCTGCTGCATCAATTCGTAAACTCCGTCTACCGTGCCGCTGGTGGTGTTGTCGATCGGCAGAACACCGTATTCGCACAATCCGTCAGCGACCGCCTTGCAGACCCCGGAGAAATTCTTGAAATACATGATGTCAGCGACTTTGAAAAATTTGTCGCAGGCGATCTGTCCGTAGGTTCCCTCCATGCCCATGCAGGCGACCAATGCGCTTTCCGGGAATTTGTCCGGAGTGTTGCTGCGCACGAGATCAAGTTCATCGCGCATTCCCCGGTCGGGAGAATTCTGTTCTCGCTGATATGCCCGGGAGAGTTCCATCAAAGTGGTGAAAAGGTTTACAGAATATTTGCCAAGTTTATCTTCGCTGTTGTTGAATACCCGGTGCAGAATTTCCCGTTCCCGTTTGCGGTTGAGCACGGAAGAGTGAGAAGCCTTTTTCAAGCGGGCGATCTCAGTGACGACATCCATGCGGTCATGGAAAAGCCGCAGGATTTCAGCATCGATCTCATCGATCTTATTGCGGCATTTTTCGATACTCATAATTTTTATCTCCTATGTAATCTTATTTTACTTTACACGATTTGAGCATGGAGTGGAATCCTGCCAACTCCTTCATAAGCACATCAAAGGCCTCCATTGTCAACGACTGGGGCCCGTCGCATTTGGCCCGGGC
>JAZRNP010000327.1:0-4802 GCA_045648225.1 Victivallaceae bacterium
GAGTTCCGGGTGTGTTTGCATTCGCATAACGATCAGGGATGCGCCATCGCTTCGACCGAACTGGCGATCCTCGCCGGAGCCACCCGTGTGGAAGGTACTATTTTCGGTCACGGCGAACGTACCGGAAACCTCGACCTCTCGGTGTTGGCCCTCAATTTCCAGTCCCGCGGTATTGATTCAAAGCTGAATTTCTCCAATATGCCGGAGATCGTCCGTATCGTTGAACGCAATTCCGGTATCGAAGTCCATCCCCGGCATCCCTATGCCGGAGCGTTGGCATTTACCGCTTTCTCCGGATCGCATCAGGATGCCATCCGCAAAGGTTTGGAGAAACGTAAAGAGATCGGAGAATTTTTCAATCAGGGTTGGAAAGTTCCTTATCTGCACATCGATCCCGCTGATCTCGGACGCCAGTATGAACGGCTCATCCGCATCAACAGTCAGTCCGGAAAAGGTGGCGTGGTCTATATTCTGGAAAATGAGTTCGGCATCTATCCGCCCAAGAGTATGCATCCGGAAATCGGCCGGGTCATCCAGCGGTATCTCGATTCCACCGGCGGAGAAATCGACTCATCCAAGCTGGAGAGTATCTTCCACGACAGTTTTGTCAATGTAAGTGGTCCCTACCAGATGGAAAATTATCACCGCACTTCCAATGGTGAGGAGTCTTCTGTCACCTTTGACTGGTTCGTGAATGGCGAGAAACATGAGCTCTCCGGTGTCGGTAATGGGCCGTTGAGTGCAGTGGTCCATGCGCTCAAAAATTCCGGATTGATGCCGTTCTTTAAACTGGAAGACTTTTCTGAACGGACCCGGGGTACTGATGCCGATGCCAGTGCCATGGCATTTGTCGGTATCCGCACCAGTGAACGCACTGAGCATGGTGAATTGGTCTACGGTGCCGGAGAAAATCCGAACCTTGACCGTGCCGCTATCGCCGCGCTGGTCTGTTCGCTCAACCGGGCGGTGATCCTTGGTGCTCACCCCCGTCCGTGATACAAGCAAACTGCTAATGGAGATGATCTTCGGATTATGAGTAAGAACGTTTCATTGTTTCTGAAAATATTTCTGCCGCTTCTGGTTGTTATTTCTGCCATCCACATCTGCATATTTTATGCATTGGGACGGCAGGAAACTCCGGCGGCAGAACCTCCGAAAAATGCAGATCTTTCCAAATTGCCCCGGGAAACGGCACAGGCTCCGGCCGCCGCTATGGAAGTTTCCCGGGAAGACGTTTTTCCGGAGACCGAAGCGGTCCCGGCGGTGCTGCCTTCTTATGATTTTTCTGTTTTGCGCAAGCTTCCTGCAGATATCCGAAAAATGGGCAGCAAAGGTAAAGCCGGTGTAATTGTCGATCTTTCCAGCCGCAAAGTTTTGTGGGCAAATAATCCGGCTTCACCGGTTCCGGTGGCATCACTTACCAAGCTGATGACCGCTTTGCTTTTGATGGAGGATATCTCCTCCGGACGGTTGGAAATGTCCACCCGGCTGCCGGTGACTGCTGCCGCAACCAGTGTCGAACGCAGTTGTGTGCTGGGTATGAAACGGGGTGAATTTTATACCGTTAAAGAGTTGGTCGCTGCAATGATGATCAACAGTCATAATGATGCCGCCGCTCAGTTGGCTGCGAGTGTTTCCGGAAATGTCGATGACTTTGTGCTCCTGATGAACAGCCGGGCCCGCCAGTTGGGGTTGAACAGTGCAAAATTCAACAGCCCTAACGGATTGCCGCAAGGGAAAAAACGGGTCAATTCTCTCTGCAGTGTCACTGATATCACACGGATTTGCGAAGCCTTGATGCGTTATCCGCAGCTTATGGAGTTCTGCCGGATGCGCAATTATAAATTGCATACCGGCAAAACCGTTTACTCTCACAACAATCTTCTGCGCCGCCGTCCGGTGCCTGGATTGTTCGGGTTCAAGACCGGTTACACCTCCCGGGCCGGATTCTGTCTGGCATTCGGTGTGAACCGCAAAGGACGCCGGATAATCGGTTGTGTCGCCGGGTTCCCCAGTGCCGCCGATCGGGACAACTTCTGCCGCCGGCTGATCGAATGGGCCTATTCCACTCAAAGGTAAATATATCATGGACAAACCAAAGCTGAAAATCTGTCATGTCATAACCCGGATGATCGTCGGCGGGGCACAGGAGAATACCCTGCTTACCATAAAAGGACATTTGCAAAGCGGCCACCAGGTCGAGCTTGCCACCGGACCGTCTCCCGGGCGGGAAGGCAAATTGTTGGAAAATACCGGAATGCCCGATTTCCCGATCGTTGAATTTCCGGATATGGTGCGGGAGTTGTCACCGCTTCACGATTTGAAGGCATTTTTTGCATTGAAAAAATATTTTAAATCCGGTAAGTTTGATGTCGTTCACACCCACAGTTCCAAGGCGGGTATTCTGGGACGGCTCGCTGCCCGGGCTGCCGGAGTGCCGGTCGTGGTGCATACGGTTCACGGACAGGCGTTTCACCCCTATCAGAGCAAATGGAAAAACCGTCTTTACATCGCTCTGGAACGTTTCGCTGCCAAATATTGCGATAAAATTTATGCGGTTGCGCAGGCGATGATCGATCAGTGTGTCGCTGCCAAAGTCGCTCCCGCCAACAAATATATGGTCGTTTACAGCGGCATGGATACCTCTGCGTTTGACCATGCCCGGAGGGAACCGGAGCTGCGAAGCAAACTCGGAATTCCGGAAAATGCCAAAACCATCTCCACAGTGGCCAGACTCTTTCATCAGAAAGGTTATGAATTTGTCATCCCCGCTGCTGAAAAAGTTCTCGCATCTGATCCGGATGTGCACTTTTTGTTTGTCGGAGACGGCCCGATGTACGATGAATTGAAAAATTATCTCAAATCCAGAAATATCGACGGAAATTTTCACTTTGCCGGATTGGTTCCGCCGGCTGAAGTATGCCGATATATCGCTCAGAGCGATCTGCTCTGGCATCTTTCGCTGCACGAAGGTTTGCCCCGGGCGGTGGTTCAGGCGTTGGCCACCGGTATCCCTGCTGTCGGATTTGCGCTGGACGGAACTCCCGAGGTGATCATCAACGGTGAAACCGGATTCACCACTGCCGCCGAAGATATTGACGATGTCACCCGGCGCACACTTGAACTTTTTGCCGATGATCAGCTGCGCCGCACCATGGGAGAAAACGGCAAGATCAAAGTGCTGAAGCAGTTTGATTGGAAACTTATGGCAGATATTCTTGAACAGGAATTTATTGAACTTTATAATACAAAAACAAAGGTGTCAAAATGAAAAATCTTCTCTCCTCTGTCGTTGCATTGCTTTTTGCAGCAGCTCTCGGTGCTGCAGATATCTATGTAGACTACGAAAAAGGCTCGCGTAAAAATGCCGGAACCAAAGAGGCTCCGCTGGAGTGTTTCTCCCGGGCAATCAATCGTGCCAAAGCCGGTGATACCATCTACATTCTGCCGGCATCCAAACCGATCCGTGACACCATCCTCGTCCGCAAAAAAGTTGGCGCTCCCGGCAAACCGATCATCATTGACGGTATGAATAATATTTTCCTCGGTACCGATCCGCTGAATATGAAACAGTGGAAAGAGTTCAAGCCCGGTTATTTCAGTCTGCCGCTCACTTTCGGCAGCAATATGGCGAGCCGTTTCTATATGACGAGAAATGGTAAAGCGGTGCGTATGGGCCGCTTCAACAAAGCCAGCGGCAGCAAGAAGTTCAAAACGGTTGACGAACTTCAGCCCGGAGACTGGACCCTGGTTCGCGGAAAACTGCTTGGCGGTAAAAACAAAAAACATCCCGCCTTCGCTTATGAGTGCGTTATCCGGGTGCCGGAAGGATTCAAAAATCCCGCCGAAGCCGGATTTGAAATTCCGCAGAACCGCCGGATTTCCGGCGTGAATATTGCCAATGAATGTCACTACATCCACTTCCGCAACATCATTGTCAAACACTTTTTCAATGATGGTTACAACATCCACGGCAACTGCCGCAACATCATCTTTGAAAACATCGCCGCTGTCGAATGTGGAGACGATGCCATCAGTGCCCACGAGACCGGACTTATTTATGTCAAAAACATGGTTGCCATCGGTTGTTCCACTGCGATCTGCCATATCAACCAGTCCGAAAATCACCACGAAAATGTTTATGCTGAAAAGATTCTCGGCCGGGATATCTTCCTCACCGAAAGCACTCAAAACTCGCTGGTCAACGGCTGGTTCAAAGCTGATTCCATCGGCGGTTTCCGCTTGACCACCCGCAAAAATACCAAGCAGACCTTTGTGATGAAAAATGTCCGCATGATCAACTCCAATCCCAAGGCTCCGTTTGAGATCCAGAGTCCCGGCGTTCTGGATTTCAAGGCTGAAGATGTGAAAATTGCCAACTATCCCAATGTGCATAAAGTTCTTGCCAAACAGGTCACTCAGGTGAAAGCCGATGAGATCGCCGGAGAGATCGAAGCTGCAAGAAAGCAGCTCTTTGCTATCTTCGGCGGACAACTTGAAAAAGCCATCGGAGAATAAAGTGAAATTTCTGCCGTCAATTCTGTTTTTTATGCTTCTGTTTTGCCGGACGATTCCGGCGGGGGCATTGGTCTATCTGCCGGGGATTTCTTCCGGCAGCAGCGACCGGAATATGACGGCAAACGATGTTCCGGGGATATCTCCCAAGCCGCTGGTTCAGGAAGAGGTTAGGGTCAACGGAAAACCTTTGAAATTGGAGATATACCGGCTGGATACCACGCTGGATATTCTGGAGCGTTCCATAAAGTCCAGATTTCCCTCCGGCGTGCTGGAACGCGGCGAAG
>JAZRNP010000328.1:0-9490 GCA_045648225.1 Victivallaceae bacterium
GTCGACCTTGCCTCACGATCCATCCGCCGGGTGGATCGGAGGATTTGGCAAACAGCGTTGGCTGGAGTTGCGCCGATCTGTCGGGCTGAACGCCCGACCGGCGTTAGTATTGGTTGGCATTCGCCAACCAATGTGAAGAGGCGGATTGCATCCGCCGTGAAGCATTGCTGCGCAAAGTGAAGTTTTGCCTTTCGGCAAAGTGAAGTGCTCGCTTCGCGAGTGTGGACATGATAAGATTTTTGTAGTGATGAGTTCCGCTTTACGGCGGTTGTGCTGCCGCATATGCAAGGGTCCCTTTGCTGGCAACGTTGTTTTTTAAGTTGGGAGACGCTGCTTTTTTTGTCGGCAAAAGATACTTCGCATACCAGATGACACTTAATACAGTATTCCTTGAATCCCCTGTATTTCCGGATTTCCTGTCACCAGTATCCAACTCACAAACACCGCTCTCTTTTCTGCAACTTGCTCTGCTTTTTTGGGGAGTGATTGTGTCTTGAAAAAATCAGCTTTCCGTGCTATATTAAGCAGATTACATTTTATTTATGAAAGATTTATGTCATGGCCGTCAACCGTAATACCATCGATTTGAGCAACGGGGCACTTTTCCCGAAAATCATCCGCTTTGCCATTCCATTGGTGTTGTTTCATCTGCTTAACCTCTCATTCCTTGCAGCGGATACATTTGTTATCGGACGTTGGGGATCGGCAGCGAGTATGGCGGCGATCGGAGCCACCGGTCCTCTGGTCGGGTTGCTGGTGAATTTTTTCGTTGGTTTGAGTACCGGGGTGAATGTTTTAGCTGCCCAGTATTACGGAGCAAAAGATGCCAAACGGATGACCCGGCTGGTACATACTTCTACGGCATTGAGTGTGATTTGCGGTATAATTATCGCCGTTGCCGGTTGGGCAAGCATCAATTGGATGGTTGAGATCACCGGGATTCCGGATGAATTGCGGAGTAAATCCATTCTCTATCTGGTCATCACTTTTGCCGGGGCTCCGTTTCAGATATTTTATGCTTTTATCTGTGCGATTCTGCGGGCGATCGGCGATACTAAAAGTCCGCTCTACTTTCTGATTTTCTCCGGACTTACCAACATCGTTCTGAACGTATTGCTGGTGGTGTTTTTTCAATGGGATGTGGCGGGCGTTGCCATCGGTACTGTGGCGTCTCATGTGGTCAGCGTCTACCTCGGTATGAAGCGGCTGATGAAAAACCGCGGAGCCACCAGATTGATATTGAAAAATATCCGGGTCGATATGGAGGCTTTGCGGGGAATTCTGGCCATCGGTATTCCTGCCGGAGTGCAGGGGGCCTGTTTTTCGCTGTCCAATATTGTTGTGCAAAGCGGTGTCAATTCGCTCGGAGCGGCGGCAATTGCCGGTTCTACCGCCGAGATCACGGTGGAATGGCTCATCTATGCGGTGGTATTTGCCATGCATCACACGACCATCGCTGTTGTCGGTCAGAACTACGGGGCCCGGAAGACCCGCCGGATGATCCGCAGTATGTATATCTGTCTGGCTTCGACTTTCGGAATAACTCTGGTCGGAGGCTGGCTGCTCTACTGGTTCTCACCGCAATTGATCGGAATATTTTCGGTCGATCCGGAAGTTATCCGCTGGGGTGTCGTGCGGGCGAGGTCGATTTTTACCATATATTTTCTGCTCGGTATTATGGATTTTGCCAGTGGGGCACTCCGTGGACTCGGATGTTCGCTGCTGCCGGCGATCGCCACGATTCTCGGAACTTGCGGTGCCCGTGTGTTGTGGGTGAAGCTGGTTTTTCCGCATTACCGGACGATGGAATCGCTGTTGCTGTGTTATCCGGTTTCGTGGATCACGGTGGCGGTTGTAAATGTTGTTCTGCTTATTCTGATCTGTCGGGCGTTGGTCAACCAGACTCCGAGTTATTGGCTGAAATTCTGCAAAAAAAGGTGAATCATGTTAAAAAAAGCTCTTATCCGTCCGCTGTTGATCATTGCGGCATTCATTTGCGGAGCACTGTTTCCGAAGCTTGGTGAAGCGAACTTTATCATCCGCTATTTTCTGATCGTGATGCTCTACTTTATCTATCTGCCGCTGGATGTGAAAAGTCTCCGGCTGCACAAAAGTCAGTTTGTTCTGACCGGGGCCAATATTCTGATCGGGTTTGCAGCGTGGTATCTGGCGGGACTTTCCGGAGATAAAGCTCTGGCTGATGCGGCATTTTTTGCGGCGATCACTCCGACGGCAAGTGCGGCTCCGGTGATCATGAAGTTCCTCGGCGGCAACGTTTCCTATATCATCACCGGATTTGTTGTTACCAATACTCTGGTTTCGGCGGCCCTGTTTTTTATGCTGCCTCTGATGATCACCGGAGAGGTCAATCCGTCCGGATTTCTCAATGCGGCGGTGAATCTGGTCATTTTGATCGGCTCTCCGGCGATATTGGTGTTTATCACCCGGAAACTTTATCCGGCGAGTGTGGAATGGTCGAAAAAATGCAGCAATTTCAGTTTTATGCTCTGGGTGATTCTGCTTTGTGTGATCTCCGGATCAGCGATGAAATTCTTTTACAGTCACTCGGAAATATCCTACAAGTACTACATTCTGATTGCCGGGATCTCCCTGCTGATCTGTGTGCTTAATTTCGGGTTGGGCTATCTTATCGGCGGTAAAAAATTTGCCCGGGAAGCCAGTCAGACCCTCGGGCAGAAAAACACCACTTTTACTATTGTTCTGGCTTCGACCTTTTCTTCGCCGCTGGCGGCGATGGGGCCGACCTTTTATGTCTTGTGGCATAATCTGTGGAATGCCTTTCAATTGTTTATGCATGATCGTAAGATTGCCAAAGAGCAAAATCAATTTAAATAAGAATAAGGAACTTTTGCAATGAACTCATTCCGGAATCACGTTGATTCTCAGAGAAAGCCCGGCCGGTTTACTCTCATCGAACTCCTTGTTGTCATCGCAATTATTGCCATTCTGGCATCTCTTCTGCTTCCGGCTCTGGGCAAGGCCCGGGATCGGGGACGGGATATCGGCTGCAAAAACAATATGAAGCAGCTCTACGGTTACTGGATGAATTACACTACGGCTTACAATGAATATATGCTGTCGCTGGTGGATACCGGCGGATCCTGGTGGTTTTACAATCTGGTCGAAAGATACCGGTGGGTAAAATGCATCACCCGTACCGGAGTTTATGCCGGTGCTGAAAAGAAAAATATGCGTATTGTCGATATTTTCAATTGTCCTGCCAACCAGAGAGGCAGTTATCATCACGGTAAACAGCCATATCTTATCAGTTACGCTTACAATACTTATATCGGTTACACTGACAGCACATCCAAAGTTGATCCCAAAAGCGGTAACACCGCCATGTGGCAGAAGCTCGGACAGAAAAACCAGTTTATGAAAGATACTGTTTTGTGGAGTGAAAAATGGACCACCAGCGGAAACAGTTTGTTGAAAAAATATTCAGGTGTTGATTCCAACGATCTGGTTAATTTTGACAATCACACCTACCATTCGATTGCCACTGACAAGGCGCACAGCGGTGGAGCCAATATGACTTTTCCGGACGGCCATGTTGAAGCGAGAAACTATTTTACGGTGTTTGCCGCATCATCAAGCAAAAATTATTCTGCAGTATGGAACGCTTCCAACTCCACTCAGCTGGTGCGAAAGACAAACAACCATTGATACAGCCGGGAAATTGCTTGAAATTTCCTGATTTAATGCTATAGTATGTCTGTTGAGTCAAGACTTTTTGAAAACAACATCGATGGAGATGATATGGAAAGAAATGTTATTTGTATGAAATGGGGGACCAAATTCGGTCCGGAATATGCCAACCGTCTGTATAAAATGGTTCAGAAAAATCTGACTTTGCCCCATCGTTTCGTCTGTTTTACCGATGATCCGACCGGATTGGATGCCGGTATTGAAGTGCGGGAACTTCCGCCCTATCATGACAACCCCAACATCGGTGACAAAGGCTGGCGCAAACTGTCGCTTTTCAATGCTCCGCTTGCTGATCTGCAGGGAGTCGCACTCTTTCTGGATCTGGACATTGTCATCCGTCGCAACATCGACGAACTCTTTGAAGTTCCCGGAGATTTCCTCATTTGCAAAGATTGGGACTTCCCCCGTGACATTATCGGAAACTCTTCCGTTTTCCGCTTCGATGTCGGCAAATATCCTGAAGTTTTGGAAAACTTCTACAAGCTCGGCAACGAAATCCGCAAAGATTACCGCAACGAACAGGCATTCCTCTCTTATCAGATGCATGAAAAGGGCATTCTCAAATATTGGGACAAGAGCTGGTGTGTGAGTTTCAAGCGTCATTGTTTGCGTCCGTTCCCGCTCAACTTCTTCTTGCAGCCGGTCGATCCGGAAGATGTGAAAATCATCGTTTTCCACGGCAAACCCACTCCGCAGATGGCTCTCAAAGGTTACTGCGGCAAGGGCGGTTTCCGTTATGTTAAGGCAACCAAGTGGCTCTCTCAGTATTGGGAAGAGTGATTTCACGGTTAAGAAACTGTAATTCGCACAGCCTGCCCGGCGGGCAGGCTGTGTTGTATCATCCGGAAAAAATATATGAAACTTGAACAGACCTCCGCTCAGAATTCTTTTAAATACTCCTGGCTGATCAAAAGGATGTATCCTTTTGTCAAGCCCTATCTGCCCCGGATCATCATCGGCTTTATCATCGCATTGCCGCTTGGCTTGCTGGATGGCGTAACTGCTTTTGCGTTGAAACCATACATGGATTATGTGATCGGCGGAAGCAGTCTTGACTTCACTTTTTGCGGGATCGAATTTTCTTTTACCAACCGTCAATTGGCATTTATCATTCCGATTGCGGTGGTGGCATTCACTGCGTTTCAGGGGTTGCTGCAGTATCTCAATCAATACATTTGCATCTGGACCAGTAACCGGATCACAAACGATGTCCGGATGACGCTTTTTGACCGGTTGATTTTTATGCATCCCAAATTTTTCGATAAAAACAGTTCCGGAGTGATCATCTCCCGTTATCTCAGCGACCCGGTTACGGCATCAAGTCACTTTGTAGAACAGTTGAAAACCATCGTTACCACTGCCTGCAGTGCGGTCGGTCTGATTGCGGTGATGCTCTACAGCAGCTGGCAGTTGGCGATCGTCGGGGTACTGGTACTGGTGTGTGCATTTCTGCCGGCATCTCTTTTGCGCAAGCGGATCAAAAAGAGTTCCAATCAGAATATGGTGATCCATGGTCAGCAGACGACCAACTTCAACGAAAGTTATTCCGGAAACAAAGTGGTTGCGGCCTATAATCTGCAGCGGCGGCAGAGTGATCTTTTCAAAAAGCATACCTGGGAATCTTTCCGGGTTACCATGTCGCTGGGCAAACGTCAGGCGTGGCTGTCGCCGTTTATGCATCTGATCTCCTCGGTCGGAGTGGCGGTGATCCTGGGCTGCGGAACCTTTCTGATCAACCGGGGGATTCTTACTGCCGGTGGATTTGCCTCATTTCTGGCCTCGTTGCTGCTGCTTTACAAACCGATCAAATCGCTGAGCAACTCGATAACCAATATTCAGACGACCTTTGTTGCCATGAGCCGTATTCTGGAACTCTTTGATTTGAAAAGTGAAATTGCCGAGTCTCCGTCTGCGGTTCCGTTCAACGGTATCGGTGAAGGTATTCAATTTAAGGATGTCGTCTTTGAGTACGAACCCGGCATTGAAGTGCTCAAAAAGATCAATTTGTCTGTGGCAAAGAATGAAACTCTGGCGATTGCCGGAAATTCCGGCGGCGGCAAATCGACCCTGATCAATCTGCTGCCCCGTTTCTATGACATTAAGTCCGGATCTCTGACGATCGGTGGAGTGAATATCCGGGATTTCTCGCTCAAATCGTTGCGGGATAATATTGCTATTGTGTTTCAGGATAACTTCCTCTTTTCCGGAACCATCCGGGAAAATATCATGATGGGCAAGCCGGATGCTTCCGAAGAGGAGCTGCAGAATGCCCTGACTTCGGCGCATTTGCAGGAAACTATTGCCGCCTTGCCGAACGGGTTGGATACTAAACTCGGCGAACGCGGTACCACCCTTTCCGGCGGACAGCGTCAGCGGATTGCCATTGCCCGGGCGATTTTGAAAAATGCTCCCATCATTATTTTGGATGAAGCGACCAGCGCATTGGACAATGAATCCGAAGCTCTGGTACAGAAAGCGATGGACAATCTGATGAAGGACCGTACGGTATTCATCATCGCCCACCGGCTTTCCACGATCAAAAACGCTGATCGCATCGCCGTTATCAACGATGGTGAACTGGTCGAATTGGGCAGTCATGATGAACTCATGCAGATCCCGGATGGTCAGTATAAAGAGCTGTATGAAATGCAGTTTTCCCGGAACAGATCCCGGTAATTGCCGCCTTTGAATTTTACGATAGCGTGGATTGGAAATTTTCCGATCCACGCTGTTTTTTTGTCGGCATTAGCGGTGTTCAGGGGAATGGGGGGGAAACGGTTTAAAAAATTATCTTTCATTGCAAGGTTTTTTTGATTTTCAAACTTGAAAATATAACAATCCGGTGATATATTAGGTGCATTACTTAACACTGAAAGATATTAATGCGCAAAAATATTAACAGTAAAAAGGATAATTTTATGCTGAAAAGATTCTTTCTTGCGATGTTTGCCGGTGCAGTTCTGCTTGCAGTCGGCAATGGATGTGTTATTATCAAGGAATATGCTCCCGAAGCCAATGCGGTGAAAATCAATCCGGTAGAGCAGGAACTCGCCCGCAAGCTGCTTCAGGCTTTCATCAAAGACGATGCCAAGACCTTTGTCTCTCTGCTCCCGGAAGAGACCCGCAAAAACTTCACCACCGATAATTTCAAACAGACCCGCAAATCGGTCATCGAATCGGTCGGCGAACCGATCTCCTACACCTACATGACCACTCTGGAACTCTCCTCTCTGCACCCGCAGATCTGGAAGGTCCGTTTCAAACGCTACAATGTCAACCGCACCAAAGAGTTCACCAGCGAAGTTCTGTTCAAGGTGATAACCGGAATGTCTGACCGCAAAACTGCAGTCATCACCGGATTTCATTTTTTATAATATATTTTAATATAGTAAAAACGCAACCAACAATATCTTCTTAAAAAAACAAAGGAAAGGAAGAAAAAATGGTGAAAACCAACAAAAATCAGACCCGGTTCTGCCTTGCATTGCTGGCGATGATGAGCTGCTGCACCCTTGCGGCGGCGAGCAACGGTTCGACCCGCACCATCCGTCTGCGTCAGGATGACGCTCAGGTGCGCTTCGAAAGCAAGATCTATGAACTCAAAAATGCCACCGCTGAAGAGGTCATTCCCTTTATCAGCTCTGCGATCCTGCGCTATGATCGCAACTCCACCATCCGTCGTGTGAGTGACAACGGCAACAAAAAAGAAGCGGTTCTGGTCTCTACCGGTAAAGATTTCATCCCCTATGTGGATAAAATCGTCGCCACCCTCGACCGCAAGATCGCCAAAGGCAAAAAAGCTGACGGCTCCATCAGCGGAACCGGCGTCACCCGTATCGCCTACACTCCGAAATACCGCGCCGCCGCCGACCTTGCCAATGTGGTCAACCGCACCATCGGTTCCAGCGTTGGCAATCTCTACATCAACGACGAAACCAACACCATCTTCTGGCGCGACCAGGATGCTGCCGCCAAACGCACTCTGAGCTGGGTCGAAAAACTTGACCGTCCTCTCCCGCAGGTGCGTGTGCGCGTCAACTATTACGAAGTCCGTGACAGCGACCTCAAGGACTGGGGTTTCGACTATCTGGCATGGAAAAACGGCCCGGGTATCAACATGCTCAACGTCGGTTACAACGCCGGTGAACTGGTTGTCCACGAACTGCTGGAAACTGTTCCTTACGTTCTCTCCTCCAGCTGGGGCATGGGCGGGTTCTTCACTGCTCCCCAGTTTGACATGAGCTTCATCCGCTGTCTGCAGCAGGAAGGCAACTCCAACGCCGTCGCCACCAGCAGTCTGATGATGATCAACACCCCCGTCGGTAGCAAAGCTGATCTGGCCACTCTGCGCAGTCTTCAGGCTTCCAGCCCCACCACCGCTCCCTTCATCTACCGTACTTCCATGACTCCGGAATACCAGACCATCGGTAAAAACGTTCTCGGCCGTACCTATGTCGGCAAGAGCAACTACGAAGATGAAAACGGTGTCACTCACGCCGATCCCCCGCAGCTCGAAATGCAGATCCTCAACCCGTTTGTCTGCCTGAACAATGTTGCCGGCAACGAAAAAGCCGGCGGCGTCATCTTCGACTACTCCCTCTACTTCAAAGCGGTCGTCGAACGCGGCAACACCGGTGCTGAACTGAGCAACTCCGCTCTCTTCTCCGGTTCCACCACCCTCGGTTTCGGCAAGGAAAAGATCCTCGCTGTCTACGAAAAAGAAAACGATGTCGAACAGACCATCGGTCTGCCGATCCTCTGCCGGATCCCGGTTCTGAAATATCTCTTCAGCACCACCACCAGCATCAAGGAACGCACCTACATCGTCGTTTCTGCAGAAGCCGCTCTGGTTGACATTGCTTCCGGCAAAGAGGCTTTCAACTCCGACAGTGCCGCCACCGGGATCGACCGTCGTATCGAAAATCCCTTCCGTCCTGAAAAATCTGAAAAAGCTGCTGCCAAAAGCAAAAAAGCTGACAAGTAATTGACTGGAAAGGTATATCTATCATGAATAAAATCAATATTTCCCTCGTCCTTGCCGGTGCAGTTGTCCTGCCGCTGATCAGCGGCTGCAATGGCAGTTCCATGCCGTACTCCACCGTCTCTCCGATGGTTGTTCCCTCCGCCGGTGCCGGTGCCAGCCGCAATGTCACTCTGACTCCGCAGGCTATCCCCGGAATTCCCCGTGCCAACAACCACAGCACCACCGGAGGCTATGCTCCGACCAATGTCCAGACCCAGTTCAAGATCGACGTTGCCGAAGGCACCAAAGAGATCAATGTCATCCGTGACAGTGCCGATCCCTTTGTCATCACCAAGCCCTATATGCTGAAAAATGCCGATCCCTACGCTGTCCGCAACTACCTTGAAGCCGCTGTCGGTGCCAAGAGCATCAACGCCAGCCCGGCTCAGGTCACTGCGGTCAAATTCAGCGATGGCGCCGGTGCCGTTCTGGTCTCCGCTGAAGAGTACCGCTTCAAAGATTCCGAACACGGCAAAGGTATCGACGGTATCGTCGCTTCTCTGGACCGTCCCGGATTGAACTACATGCCTGAAGCAGATGCTTATCTGTACTTCCCCCGGATCAGCCGTGCTTCCAATCTGAAAGATATGCTGCTCAAGGTCGGTTCTTCCAGCCTTGACCCCCAGTTTGAGATCGCTCCCGGAACCATCACCGTCGACGCTGAACTCAACGCCCTCGTGATCAAGGCCCCGAAATGGAACTGGGAAGATATGCGTGAAGTCGGAGGCCAAGCGGTCT
>JAZRNP010000329.1:0-1337 GCA_045648225.1 Victivallaceae bacterium
CTCTGCAGCCCCACAGCGGCAAAGTGCTCACCGGTGGTGTTGATGCCACCGCCTTGCACAAACCGAAACGCTTTTTCGGTGCCGCCCGCAATATCGAAAACCATGGCAGTTTGACCATTATCGCAACTGCATTGATCGATACCGGCAGCAAGATGGACGATGTCATTTTTGAAGAGTTCAAAGGCACCGGCAACATGGAACTTCATCTTGACCGCAATGTTTCCGACCGCCGCATCTATCCGGCGATCAACATTGAAAAATCCGGAACCCGCAAAGAGGAGCTGCTGCTCCATCCCGATGAATTGAGCAAAGTCTGGATTTTGCGCAAAGCGGTCAACGGAGTTCCCGCCGCCGAGGCGATGGAACTGGTTCTGGGAAGACTGAAAAAGGTCAAGACCAATATCGAATTTTTGCTTACGCTCCAGCCGGAACGGTAACTTTTGATATGCAGGAAAACTGATCATGAATGAAAAACGTTCCATAAGTACTTTTCTCTGGGTCGTCCTGATTCTGGCCATTGCAGCCGGAATCGCCTGCTATTTGTATCCGGTAAAAAAGGAGTTGACCCAAAAACGCAAAGAACTCCGGGAAACCCAGGATGAACTCCACAAACTCCGCAAACAGCAAAATCAACGGCAGATGGAAAATAATTCCTTAAAAACCACCCCAGCCGCCATCGAAAAGGTGGCCCGGGAAAAGTTTGATATGGTCCGCAAAGATGAGTCCGTGATCCGTTACAGCAAGGATGCCGGACAGAAGTGGCAGGAACGCATGGAAAATGAAAAAAAGATGAATGAACAATAATACAAAGTATTATTACCTTTGTTTTAAGGAAAATTCATTTTTTTTGAAAAACCGGTTTGCAAATCTGTGGCAGTAATATTATATTTCATCATGTTCACAAAAAATAACAATTGTTTTATCAATATTTTATAAAGGAGAAAATGAAAGTGAGAAAAAGTTATCTTTTCATCGCAGCCGGAGCTGCAGCTGTTATGTGCGGATGCGGTCCCAAAGCCATCACCGGTCCCAAACCCGTCATCCCTGCCCCGTTGGAAGATCCGGCTCCGGTTGCCGCTCCTGCAATGACCGCCGCCCCCGGCAAAGCTGAATGGGAATCCGCTCCCGCCCCTCAGAAAAACAGTGCAAAATCCGAAGTTGCCCAGTTTGAACCGTTGACCGGTGCCATTCCCACCGGCGGTATCGAATCCAATGGCAAAGGCAGCAAAAGGTCCGCTTCCAAAGTCTCTGCCAAAGGCGGTGTTTACATCGTCAAATCCGGTGACACCCCCGATCGTATTGCCCGTAAACACGGCGTCCGCCTCTCTGCGCTGATG
>JAZRNP010000330.1:0-1321 GCA_045648225.1 Victivallaceae bacterium
CGTCGCTGATGTGGAAAAAGTCCAGGCTCTTTTTAAGAGTACCTTCGGCAGCCCGGTGCTGACCTTCGCTCCCGGCAAAGGTGAAAAATCCGCTGCCCGCAATGTCGGTGTTATTCTCTCCGGCGGTCAGGCTCCCGGCGGACACAACGTCATCGCCGGTCTCTATGACGGTCTCAAATCCCTCAATGCCGACAACCGTCTCTACGGCTTCCTCAAAGGTCCCGACGGTCTGGTCAAAGGCGAAATGATGGAACTTACCGACGAAATCATCGATGCCCACCGTAACACCGGCGGATTTGATATGATCGGTTCCGGCCGTACCAAACTCGAAACCGAAGAACAGTTTGAAGCCGCCCGAGCCAACTGCGAAAAAGCCGCCATCTCAGCTCTGGTCATCATCGGTGGTGACGATTCCAACACCAACGCCTGCGTCCTCGCTGAATACTTCAAGAGCAACAACATCGGCATTCAGGTCATCGGCTGCCCCAAAACCATCGACGGCGACCTCAAAAACGAATGGATCGAAGCCAGTTTCGGTTTTGATACCGCCTGCCGTGTCTACAGCGAACTTATCGGCAACATCGGCCGTGATGCCAACTCCGCCAAGAAATATTGGCACTTCATCAAACTGATGGGCCGCAGCGCCAGCCACATCGCTCTGGAATGTGCGCTTCAGGTTCAGCCCAACATCGCCATCATCTCCGAAGAAGTCGCCGCCAAAAAGCAGACCCTCGGTGAGATCGTCGATTACATGGCTTCCGTGGTTGCCGCCCGTGCCGCCAAAAAATTGAATTTCGGTATCGCCCTCATCCCCGAAGGTCTGGTCGAATTCATCCCCGAAATCAAAGTCCTGATCGCTGAACTCAACGACCTGCTCGCCGCCAATGCCGAAGCTGTCGAAGCAATGGATAAAAACGAAAAAGTCGCTTTCGCCGCCGGTAAACTTTCTGCTGATTCCGCCAAGGTCTTCGCCAGCTTGCCCGCCGGTATCCAGATGCAGCTCTGCAACGACCGCGACCCCCACGGCAACGTTCAGGTCTCTCTCATCGAAACCGAAAAGATGCTCGCTGAAATGGTCGGCACCAAACTCAAGGCTATGAAAGCCGAAGGTATCTATGGCGGTAAATTCTCCACCCAGACCCACTTCTTCGGTTATGAAGGACGTTGCGCCGCTCCCTCCAACTACGATGCCGACTACTGCTACAGCCTGGGTTACAATGCCTCCGCTTTGATCGGTGCCGGCCGTACCGGATATATGTCCAGCGTCCGCAACACCATGAAATCGGCTGCCGAATGGATCGCCGGAGGTATCCCCATCACC
>JAZRNP010000331.1:0-15001 GCA_045648225.1 Victivallaceae bacterium
CGCCACCCAGAAAGAAGGTATGGAAGAAGATGTGCGTATCGTGTTGCATCTGCCCCCGCTGGTCGCGCCGATCCAGCTGGCGGTGCTGCCCCTTTCCAAGAAGCTCAACGAAAATGCGGAAAAACTCTACAAAGATATGAACAAGTATTTCCGCTGCGAATACGACGTCACCGGCTCCATCGGCAAACGCTATCGCCGTCAGGACGAAATCGGTACTCCCTACTGCATCACCTTTGACTTTGATTCACTCAATGACAATGCGGTTACCGTCCGTGACCGTGACACCATGCAGCAGGATCGGGTCAATGTCACCCAGCTGCGGGACTATCTGGAAAGCAAAATCGGCTTCTGAAGTCCGGTTGAGTTCTGATTTCAGGGGGATAGATTATGCCTTTTGACCGTGGTTCAATCACCTTTTCCATGTTCGATCTTTCCGGGGATATCCCGGAAAATTTTGCGGAGATGTTCGCCGCTGTCAAGGCCGGTATGCTCGATTCCGTGACCGCTGAACCCCAAATCGGCTGGGTCACCGGACATCATTTGCTGGATACAGCGATCGATGAGGCCTCCGCACAGATCGGCGGCAGTTATTTTCTGACGCTCCGTCAGGCGGTACGCAAAATCCCGGCATCACTGCTCAATGCATTGTGCCGCCGGGAAGAGCAGACTTTTCTCGCTGCCAATCCGGGACGGGATTATGTTTCCGGAAAGGATAAAAAGCGCATAAAAGAGGATGTTATCGCCCGGCATATCAGCAAAATGCCTCCGGCTCTGTCCGGAATATCCATGGTGCTTGAACCCCATGATAAATTCCTCTATCTCGGTGCCGGAAGCCAGAGTCAGATCGACCTCTTTATCGAACACTTTTACCGGGTAACCAAAATGGAGCCGATCCAGTTGACTCCGGCACTCATTCTGGAACGGGAATTTCAAACCACCTGCGCCGCTTTCCCGGCGTTGAAACTCAATAATTCTCCGGTGATTCCGGCAGATCCGCAGGTCGGACGGGATTTTCTTACCTGGCTTTTGTACTACAGCGAAACGGTCGGTAAATTGAAGTTCGAGAACAACGAATTCGATATCATGCTTGAGGCTCCGCTGATGCTTCTGGATGAAAATGAGGCCCGGGGTGCCGGAGAGACTACCGTGAAAAAAGGCGACAGTCCGCTGCGTGGTGCCGAAGTCAAGGCTGCTCTGGAAGTCGGTAAAAAGCTCAAAAAAGCTAAATTCACGCTGACCCGGGACGATAATTCGGTCTGGTGCGGAACTTTTGATGCTGATAACTTTGTTTTCGGTTCATTCAAACTCCCCGAAGGCGAAGAGATGAATCCGGACGAAATTTTTGCCGACCGGGTGCGGGCTCTGGCAGTATTCCGTCAGGTGCTTATCGAATACTTTAAACTCTTTGCCTCGGCAATGCTCGCCGACCGCAGCGCAGTCGAAAACGCTATGCGGCAGTGGATCAGCAACCGGGAGGCGATCTGATGGCCCACAAAGAGGATGCAAAAATCCGGATCCTGACCGGAGCTTATGAACGCCTTGCTCTGCCGCAGGACAAGGTGTGCGAACTGGATTTGGGATGTGGTACCGGAAGTTTTTCAGTGGCTCTGGCCGCAGCTTATCCGGAACGGCAAATCCTCTGCGCCGATGTTATGCTCGGACGTTTGCGTAAAGTCGTCCGGAGAAGCAATCAGCAGGGCGTGGAAAATCTTGAAGTTTTGCGCGTGGAGGCCCGCCATCTGCTCGGAATCATGACCCCGGACCGTTCCTTTGACCGGATCCATCTGCTCTGCCCCGATCCGTGGCCCAAAAACCGCCACCGCGGACACCGGCTGCTGTGTTGTGATTTTACCACTCAGCTGCACCGGGTATTGAAAGCCGGGGCGATATTTCATTTTTCCAGTGATGATGAAAATTATTGCGATGCAGTCAATCGGGTGATGGAAAGTTCCGGATTGTTTGAACTTGCCCCCGATGCCCTTGCGGATGTGGCTCATATTAAAAGTGATTTTGAAAAACGGTGGCTTTCGGAGGGAAAACCGGTCCATCACCGGGCATGGCGCACTCTGCCGCTGCCGCAAATTACCATCGGACACTAATCAAGGAAGATTTATTATGAATATTTTTCAGGAATTGAAAGCCCGCGGCTTCGTTTACCAGATGACCGATGAGGCGGCTATTGAAAAGAAACTTTCCACTGAAAAGGTGGTTTTCTACTGTGGTTTTGACCCCACCGGTTCCAGTTTGCACGTCGGACATCTGCTTCCGGTGATGGCGATGCGAATGCTTCAGAAAGCCGGTCATGTCCCCACGGTTCTCGTCGGCGGTGCCACTGGTGCCATCGGTGATCCGTCCGGTCGTTCGACTGCCCGTAACATGATCTCCATGGAAGAGGTCGCTCACAATGTCGAATGTCTCAAAAGTCAACTCTCCCGGTTCATCACTCTGGAAAACGGCGAAGCCAATTTTGTCAACAACCATGACTGGTTCGGCAATTTGAAGCTGCTTGATTTTCTCCGGGATATCGGCAGCCGTTTTTCTGTCAACCGTATGCTGGCGCAGAAATCGGTGGAAAGCCGTTTGGAAAACGGACTTTCTTTTCTGGAATTCAGCTATTCTCTGCTGCAGGGATATGATTTCTACCATCTCAACAAAGAGTACAACTGTACTTTGGAGATCGGCGGACAGGATCAGTGGGGCAATATGGTCGCCGGTACCGAACTTATCCGCAGAATGTATGAAGAAGAAAGGGAAGTTCACGTCCTGACCATCCCGCTGCTGATGAATCCCGCTACCGGACAGAAGTTCGGCAAATCGGTCGGCGGAACCAGCGTCTGGCTCGATGTCAACCGTACCAGCGTCTTTGATTACTACCAGTTCTGGCGCAATACCGATGATAACATGGTCGAAGAGCTGCTGAAAAAATTCGCCATCGAACTGCCGGTCGATGAATGTGTTGCCCTTGCCAATTGCGGCAATATCAACCGGGCCAAAGAGATCCTCGCTTTTGAAGCAACTAAAATGGCTCACGGCGAAGCCGCTGCCAAAGAGGCGTTTCTCACCGCCGGAAGCCAGTTCGGTTTTGCCGATCCGGAACGCACGATTCAGACCACCAGTGCCATCGCTCAGATCGAATGCAAAGCCGAAGCTATCTATCCGGAAGTCACCCTCCCGGCATCTGAGCTTGACGGAGACGGTCTCTGGATCGTCAAACTTATCGTTGCTGCCGGGATGAGCAAAAGCAACGGCGATGCCCGCCGCCTGATCCAGGGCAATGCGGTCAAAGTCAACGGCGAAAAGATCACGGATATGAATTTTGCGGTCAAGGCCGCCGACCTTCCGGAAAAAGAGCTGCTGCTCCAAACCGGTAAAAAGAACTTCAAAAAAGTGATTTTTGCCTGAGAAAATAATTTTTTACAACTGTTTTAGTACAAAAAAAGGGCTGCTGCAAATTTTTGCAGCAGCCCTTTTTATCTTTTTCAGATCAATGTTTGAAGAATCCGATCAATTCGACTTCAAAGATCAGTGTGGCGTTGGGCGGGATGACATTGCCGGCACCGTGGGGGCCATAACCGAGCTTTGAGGGGATGAAGAGACGGAATTTGCTGCCGATCTCCATCAGCTGCAGAGCTTCGGTCCAGCCGGGGATGACCTGATCGACCGGAAATTCGATGGGTTCGCCGCGGGCGATGGAGCTGTCAAAAACTTTGCCGGAAAGCAATTTGCCTTCATAGTGAACCCGCACCACATCCTTGGGACCGGGGCGTTCGCCGCCTTTGCCCGGAGTGAGAACCTGATACTGCAGACCGCTGGCGGTGGTGATGATGCCTTCGGCTTTGCCGTTCTTTTCCATGAACGCCTTTTCTTCTTCCAGAGCAGCGGCGGAATCGGCATTGGATTCCTGCTCCGCCTTGGCGAGGGCATCCTGAAGTTTGCCCATATATTCACGGTATTCCGCCTGAGTGATCTCCGGGGCACCGCCTTTGAGCAGAGCGAGGACACTTTCTCCGAAAAGTTCATAATTGAGTTCAACCGGCATTTGCCGAATGCTGGTCGCCATATTGAGTGCGAGAGCATAGCTCATACGGTCGAGATCGTTTTTCAATTCAGCCATAATATTTTCTCCTTGTTTGTTATGTTGAAAATCAAAAATTGTTATGATTTCAGTACTTCACTTAAAATACATCCGCCGAGGGATTCTTGCAAGTACAGCTGTGAAAAATATGTGTTGTATCGCTTTTTATATTGACAATAACGGCTATAGATGCAAAGGAGGTAAATATGCAGATCAAGCAAAAACTTTCAGTAAATCAACGCATCAGCCGTACCGGCAGGTGTACCGGTGCAAAATTGAGGTATCAGGTTACAGCTCCGGGGAATACCGACCGTCTTGACGAAGCATTTGAACTGGTTCGTCAAACTGCTCCGTCCTATGTTGGCGAGGCCCGCAAGCAGTCGGTCGAATTGACCGGGATCCCCGGAAACGGCAGCTATGAATTCGAGGTGCACTACCTGCCGCCCGAACCGAAAGAGGAGAAAAAGGGCAATGAACGTATCTGGACGGTGGAAATAAGAAATTTTACCGCTCAGGTTTATGAAGCAAAAGAATTGGTGAAAATATATCCGGCTTCTCCTGAGATAATCCCGCCTGATCCCGGTACCCGGATCAATTGGGATGGCCGGATGGATGGGGATTCCAAAATTTCCGGCACCCGGATGATGGTTCCGGAAATGCGGGAAATATGTGTCGCCACTTATCGCAAAAGCAAGATCAATGCAGCTTTTAAAAACACTCTTTTTACTCTGGCCGGCCGGCTTAATTCTGCGGCATTTCACGGTTGGTCCCCCGGTGAAGTGCTGCTTGAAAGTGCCGTGCAGGATGAACCGTATACCAATACTTCCGGACGGGAACTTGTGGATATCACCTATACTTTTGCAATCCGTCCGGCCCGGGAAATGGTTTACGGCAGCGTGAAACTGGAACCGGTTTCCATGTGGAATACAGTCTGGTCGATCTCCCGGCGGGATGTCGTGAATAATACCAATATCAACTGCGGTATTTACGAAAGCCGTATTTATGATTACGGAAATTTTTCGGCATTGGACATCTGAATGGAGAGAGAAATATGTTCAATCTTTATGACGATCATCCGGAATATGTTGCCTCTGACCGCAATCTGATCAATGTCTATAATCCCGGAGCGCAGATGATTCCCGCATTTACCGCAATCCGGATCAGCGGAACGACAATTCTTAATACCGACACGGTTTCACCGGTCATATTCAATGCCGTTGCAGCCCGTCGGGAAGATGTTTTGTGGGGGATCGCCGCTGAAAATATTATGCCGAACAGTTCCGGAAATATGGTCGTTTCCGGAGTGACCAAAGCCTACATATCCGGCTCCGGCAGCTATGCCAACCCCGGAACCAATGGCAAGTTGGTGGCCGGGAATTCCGGCAAGGCGTTGATTTTATATTTGGGGACAGACAATGTGCCCGGGATCGTGCAACTGGGGTTTTCTGCCGGAACGCAGGAGGAAGAATACACCGGCCCCTTTAAACTGCGCCACGTTGAAGGGCGCACCTTTGAGATATGCCATGGTTCTTACTTTGACAGACCGCAGCACTCCGATTATCAAAAAGCCGGAAATACCGACTTACCGGGAGCAACGCTTGTTCCCCGGCAGAATATAATTCTGCCGGAAAATCGCACCGGTGCCGATGTCTATCTTCACGCTATTTATGAGGATGGGAAATATCGGGTGGAGTTCGACTTTGATATTTCCCGTGGATTTGAAACCATCTACATCGGAGTTATCCGGGCAAGCGGAGAAGTTGTGCAGGAGTATCAGGAGCAAGGCACTATCTATTTTGGAAGGCAATGGTATTTATGAGCTGGTTATCCACTCCGTCACGCATTGTTCCAACCGTCAACCGGATAATTGAAGCCGTACATGAACGAGCGAAATATTACAATCCCGATGGATATTGGGGAAGTTATTACGACCTCTATTCGTTGCCATGCGGTACTCGCTCTGCTTATGATATGTCAGACCGCATCCGAGAGATGATACGGAGATTGTACCGGGAGCATTTCCCTCCGGCAAATTTCGGCAAATGGAGCCAGATGCGACCTTATGCCGACTTCACCGATGCTCAAATCGATGATGCCATCGCCGCTGAACTGCGAAAAGTAAACATCGACCCGGCCGGATTTTTCTGGGAAGCTCCGCATCCGCTTGGTGACGGTACTTTTGTCCGGGCGTGTTACCATCTGCTCAACAATGTCTTGCTTTACACATTTCCCGGCACTATTAATTTGACTGGCAAAGTAAGAAGTGATGGCGGTTTGATTTATGATGCATCTTGGGAGAGTTTTCCGTTTTGTACGCTCGTTGGAAAATTGGAAAATGGCAGCTCATATTATGAACACATTGACTTGCATTATGTCATCCCGGAAAACATTTATCCCCGGCTTCAGGGCAACTGGAAAGTTAAATATAAAATCGATTCCGTATATCGCTATGTGCGTGACACCTACAAATACAAAACACTTGAAGCATCCACCACACCGGCAAGCGGAACTTTTGAAGTCGCTTTTTCCGGCAATCAGAGTGAGGTTTTTGTGCCGTGGGGTGAGGAAGTTTTCAATAATGTTGACTACTACCGGTCATTGTGTGAGGAACAATACTACTATTGGGTGTTGGTAACTCAATATGGCGGCTTCAATGAAGTGTTTATCAATAAAGAAAATTTCACACCACCGAATTATAAATATCTTGATTGAAAGAAAGGATTGATTATGCAAATATTACGTTCTATTTTACAAATCGGCAGCGGCGGAACCCGTTTGACAGATGAATTCGGTTCGGAGAATGGTGTCTCTTTGGAACTTATGCTCGGAACCGCCGTCCGGATGGAATTTGATCTGCGGCGGGAGGCATCGAAAACAGATGGACAGTTGCCGGTTTTCCCGGCAGCAGAGTTATCCGATTGTGCAAATTATTTTGCATTGGATGTCAAAAACAGCAATTCCAATACTCCGGCATTGCTCAAATACAGCGGTATTACGCTGCGGACAGATTCCGAAGGGCACAATATCCTCACTGTTGAATTGGAGAATAACTCAACCGATGCGGTCATTTCTGCCATCGGAACCGAAGAATATGCTGATTTCCGGGCAGAGATCGGCGGCGTGGATGCAGGAGGCATAACTGTTTTTGCCTGGCAGTTTGACTTGAGTATCCGCAGCCGGGTCTATCTGGGAAATGGCGATGAAACCGTATTGAATGATCCGCAATATTATACCGCCGTACAGACGGTCGCCATGCTCAATGATAAAGGTAATGAGATCGCAAATGAGCTGCAAAAGAAAATGCAGCATGAATTAAGCAATCCCATGGAGTTTGAATACTCTGTTGACGGTGTTTCCGACTGGCACTCCGCACAGACTTCCGAAGACAGATATTACCGCCAGCGCATTGCCAATATCAACTCCGAATGGAGCGAAGCCGTAATGATGGCTCCCGGACAACAAGGAGAACCCGGCAAAGACGGAGAGGATGGCAAAGACGGAGAACCGGGATATACACCGCAGAAAGGTGTTGATTACTGGACGGATGCCGATAAAGCCGAAATCAAAAATTATGTGGACGAAGCAATTTTGAATGGAACATGGTGAAAGGGTTTGACAAATGGCAATAAACAATAAAAATTTGATAAACACCATCGGAGTTATCACCGGACAGCGTGTTCTCATTGTCGATGGCGTGGCTTACGCTATCGGTGTCGGTTCTGTACTTCCTCCGGGCGGTATCGTGAGTGAAGCTATTGCATACCAAAATTCGGAAACGGTGAAATTTGCCGACCGCACTTTTTACACGGTGGATTCTCCTGTGACTAACATTAATTGCACCATCCCGGCTGGAATCAAAAATGCACAATGCCGTTTCACCACCGGAAGTGAAATTACCTTTAGTTTCAACATCCCCAGCTCCTACAAAATCAACGAAGTAATTAGTTTGCTTCCTAACACAAGTTATGTGTTCACTGTTGATAACGGTGTGATTCTGTGGACATCTCTGATTGACAGCGAGGTTTGATTATGGGCGGCGTAACAAGCAGAATCCTCCCCGGAATTATCCATGAATCAAGCGTGGAAAACACACCACTTACAATTTTCAACACCAGTTATACGAAAACTTGCGATTTTACCATTTCCGGGTACCAAAATCCCGAATCAGGTGTTTCAATTGGACTCCGATACTACTTTAAAAAAAACACAGATAAAGAATGGTCTGAATACGATACTTATGGTTACAGCGGTCCCAGGCAAGGGAGCATTACACTGAAACCAAGAGAAAAAGCCTTGTTTTCATTTTGGGGATTAGAGTCACGTGCAATTCGAGCACTCATTATGTTTGATTCAGATCTCGACAATACAGATGCTTCTTTGGAAGTATCAGGCGATGCACGAATCCAAAGCGGCATAGGGGCTATTGCGCAGATATACTTCTACACCGGAACGAAAGTCTTATCTGCAAAAAACTTATTAGGGTGGGCAAGTTTTTCAGGTTCTAAAACTATTGTTGAAGCCCCTGAAATAATACCAATAGCGAATGAACAATACTCTTATGCTGTTGGAATTAAAGAGTGGTATAAAGATTGTGTAAATCTTGTCAAAGCACCGAAAAAAATATTGGGAACTAAAATAAATTCCAGTTGGGCGAGTGCGTTTGAAAACTGCGTTAAGATAACTCGTTCACCTGAAATCATGCCGGGTATGTATGATTCGACAGGAGGCTATCTTACCCGAATGTTCTACGGATGCAGTAATTTATCTCATATTACAGTACATTTTAAAAATTGGGTGAAAAATGCACACTACGGAAGTGATTTTGTAACCCGTAACCCGTGGGCTGAATTTGAAACAAGCGATTGGGTTGTTGGCGTTGCTCCGAAGGGTGTTTTCAGATGCCCGAAAGAACTTCCAATAATACATGATACCAGCCATATCCCCCCCGGTTGGGATGTCGTTACTTTTTAATTGCAGAAAGGATATTTGATATATTATGAGCAGTATCAATAGCAAAATGACCGCCCTTGCCGATGCCATCCGCAGTAAATCCGGTGTTTCCGGCAAACTTTCCATTTCCGGCATGACTGCTGCGGTCAATGACATTGTTATCAATTCCGGCAGTGACATTGACCTTTCAGGTGTTAATGTCACCGCTGACAAAATGCTTTCCGGCATCGTTGCAGTTGGGGCAACCGGGCAGAAAGTAACCGGAAATATCCAGACCGTTACTCCAACTGTAAACGGCAACACTTTTTCGGTGGCAAAAGGTTATGTCGAAACTGAGTTTACAGAAACCATTGCAGAATCCGGCGCATCATCCATTATAGGGAACAAAGTCACCGTCCCGGCTGGTTATCTTTCATCTGACCGTATTGAAACTATTCCTGAAGCTGCTGTAACTGAAACCGACAGCAGTGTTACGATTTCTCCCGGATACGTTGGTGAGCAGTTGAGTTATGAACTCGGTGGTGAAGATGTCGATTTGTCTTTCGTTACTGTGACCGCAAACGATATACTTGAAGGTGTTGTTGCAGTTGATTCAGATGGTAACAGAGTTGACGGAGCTATCAAAACTGTCGCAGCATACAAAGAAGGTGATTATGTCATCGTTCCGGTCGGCAACATTGCCGAAGAACAAACATTTTTCATACCCTCAAGCGGAGGTGGAAGTTCTGAAGTTGAGTATGGATACATCACTGCCGATGGTAAAGTGCAGAAGCTTGATTTGCTTGGTGACGAGCCTGTCGAATCCGGTGAGCCTGTTGAGATGGATATTGTTGCATTTGTTACCGGACAGGATGAACCGGCTTATAACCCGGAAACTCCGGGCGGTAGTGGCGGCACTTTCGAACTCGCTAAAGTTACGGAATATGTCCCTGCCGTTGAGGAATTTACTGCCCCTGCTTCTATTACGATTGAGGGTATTGGAAGTTTCGGCGACCCGGAATACCCGGAGGATTCTATCGATTACAGTGATGCAAATGGTACATACTATCCAACCGCTAAAACTGCCGATAAAACAGGCTACGCCCGTAAATATAAACACGAAACCAACGACTACTGGATTATCGGATATCTTGATGTGGAAGGTTGGTATGAGAGTGACATCTGGTTTATTGCCGATTATGAGGATGCTGAATCGCCGTTGGACGGTTTTCTGTTTTGCGCCGATGAGCCGAACCTGACTACCGGAACTGCTTATTGGCACAATGAGGATTGGGGCGAGGGTTTTGAACTCACTACGACCGTAAACATCGTCACCACCCCAGCGGCTCCGATGACCTTGAAAGGAGTGAGAGCAAAACGGTATGATGGAGAATTGAGAGCGTGGATAGTCGGTACTGCGGAATTTTCTTTAGGCGCATACAATATTCCAAAAATCGGCAGATTGTATGCACTTGCAGATAATTGTACGGTAGGAAATGAAATTGCCAGCGATGCAGCGGATGCGATACCAAGAGGATTCACAAGCAATACATCTATTGATGGATATGTCATTAACCAAAGCAGTGGAGGCGGCAGTTATCCCGATGCGTGGTGCATTTTCAATCAGAATTACACGGGAGGCGAATATGCGTGGTGGACGGGCAGTGTCGGAATTTCCGAAAGTAACCCCGGATGGTTCAGCATCGAAGTTCCCGAAGCATTTGTACCATCCGGCATTTGGATTATGAACGAAATCCAATCTCCGGAAAATTTTAAAAACGCAGTGTTTCAAGGTTCTAATGATGGCAGTACATGGGAAGATATTTACACTATTAACAACAGCCCTAATACCGAAGGATACAGACAGGAACATCTGTTCAACTGCAACAAATCATATAACCATTTTCGGATGCTCTTTACCGCATCGTACGCAGGCGGTGTTTCGATACAGGCTTTCAAGATTTACAAATTAAGTGTTATTGAGGAAGAATAATGACACCTCATGAAATAACAGAAGCGTTACACGAAGCTATCCGGCTGAAACTTTCCGGCTGGGAACTTTTACTTGACACCGAAAGAGCCGTCGCCGAGTGCAACGGCATCGGTGCGGCATGGATGGGCGGTCTGTGCGATGTTATCACTGCAATCAATCCGGCATTTCTCGTTCCCTCAATGATTCACGACCTCCGGTATTTCATCGGTGGCGATGAAAAGAAACGCAAGGCGGCTGACGATGAGTTTCTTGCAAATTGTTTGCTTGCAGTGCATGACCGATACGGCTGGTATAATCCGCTTCGCTACATCTACCGCTATAAAGCTCTCCGGTATTACGACATTTTGCGTACTGCCGGGAAACCGGCATGGCATGATAAGAATTTTTATGTGAACTATGAAAACATGAATGTTGACATGAGGGGATAACATGGAATTGCACAGTTTTGCAGAACTTGCCACGATATTGGTAGCGTTTGGCGGCGGCATGATTTGGGTCAACCGAAGCATCAAGTCCGGTCAGAAAGAAATCGTAAAAGGCATGAAAAAAGATTTGAAAAAACGCCGCAGTATTGATGAGTGCGAACGTCTCCGCTCTCAATGCCCGTGCAACCAAATTATGAAAGGAAAAGAAAAGTGAGAAAAAAAGCAATTATTCTCTCTGCGGTCGCATTGGCAATCGTTACCGCCGGATGCGAACACGTCAATTTTGAGTTTGATTGGGGTATGCTTGCCGAATCAGTTGTGAACTGTTTTCATACCGCAGAAAATCCTCAAAAGTAAGCATCCAAGCGGCTACGATATCGAACTTGCCGAAGCCAAGAAAAAGTGAGCGGTTAAAGTTGTTCCAAAAGAGCGGCACAACCGCAGTTGACATCATCCCATGTCGCTTCAAAATTTCCGCTGTACCAGGGATCGGCGACCTCCCGGTCGATTCCGGCCCAGCTGAGTAAAAGCGAAATTTTATTTTCCGGGTCGCCGCCGAAAAAACGTTTCATATTGATTATATTCCGTTCATCCATGCCGACAAGGTAGTCATAATCATGATAATCGGCCCGGGTGATCTGACGGGCATATTTGCCGTCGCAGTCCAGACCGTGCTGTTTCATTATCCGTCGGGCAGGGGGATAGACCGGATTGCCCAATTCCTCGGTACTGGTTGCCGCTGAAGCGATAAAAAAGTCGTTTCGGCGGTATTTTTTTTCCACCATATCTTTCATGACAAACTCCGCCATCGGACTTCGGCAGATATTGCCGTGGCAGACGAAAAGTATTCTGATCGGTTCTTTCACAGTGATTCTCCATTTTCTGATTCTACTCAATATATCACCGGTTTTGTTTTGAATCAAGTTTTCTTTTTGCTCTCCGGTTCCAAAGGAGGCAATCAGCAAAAATCGTCCTTTTTCCAAAATAATGGGATATAATTGCTTGACTTTATAAAAATTTGTTTTATAGTTGACAGATGTAACAGAGAAAGTCAGATTTTATAAAAGGAGCAAAGCAAAATGGAACAGAGTGAAATTCAACTTTTGCAGCAGGAGGTCCGCCGGATTGCGGCACCTTTGCAGAGTGTCCGGGGCGAAATGGGCAGAATTATTGCCGGTCAGGATGCGTTGGTCGAAAGATTGCTTCTGGCGATGATTTCCGACGGTCACGTTTTGCTTGAAGGTGTGCCCGGTCTTGCCAAAACTCTGGCGGTAAAGACGCTTGCCAAGACGATTTCCGGCAGTTTTTCCCGCCTGCAGTTCACCCCGGATCTGCTTCCGGCGGATGTGATCGGGACCCGGATCTACAATGCTCCCACCGGAGAATTTTCCACCCGTATCGGGCCTGTGAGTGCCAACATCGTGCTCGCTGACGAAATCAACCGGGCTCCGGCCAAGGTGCAGAGTGCCTTGCTTGAAGCCATGCAGGAAAAACAGATCACCATCGGCGGTGAACGTTTTGCTTTGCCCGACCCCTTTCTGGTAATGGCGACCCAGAATCCCATTGAACAGGAGGGGACCTATCCGCTGCCGGAAGCGCAGTTGGATCGTTTCATGTTCAAGTTGCGCATTGATTATCCTTCCCGGAGCGAGGAGTTGAGCATTATCGACCGGATGGCACATCCGCTGCCGCCGCCGGAAGCGATTTCGGTGGCAAAGGTCGAAGATATCATCGAAGCCCGCAAGATGGTTGATCGCATATATATGGATGAAAAGATCGTCGAATACATTCTTGATCTGGTCATTGCCACCCGTCCGGGCAAACGCAAGTCGCTTTCGGTCCGGCAGGACGGGGTGAAACTTTCCGGGATCGATCATCTGGTGACATTCGGGGCTTCTCCCCGGGCCTCCATCGCACTGGCACTGGCTGCAAAAGGCTTGGCTCTGCTTCGGGAACGGGCATTTGTTCTGCCGCAGGATGTGAAAGATATTGCTCCGGATGTTCTGCGTCACCGTCTGGTGCTCTCCTACGAAGCCGAAGCGGAAAACATCGATGCCGATGCCATCATTTCCCGGCTGCTTGCCGAGTTGCGTACCCCCTGAAATATCTGAAGGTATCTGATTATGTTGCCACCGGAATTGGTCGCCCAGATCCGTCTGCTGGAGATCCGCACCGACCGGGTGGTCGAAGAGATCACCGGCGGAGCTTACCGCAGTATATTCAAGGGCAGAGGTATTGAATTTGAGGAGGTCAGGGAGTACACTCAGGAAGATGATGTGCGTCTGATCGACTGGAATGTTTCCGCCCGGATGGGGTCGCCTTATATCAAAAAATTTGTAGAAGAACGTGAACTCAATGTCATGTTTCTGGTCGATGTCTCGGCTTCCGGCAGTTTCGGTTCGGCGGCGCAAAGCAAACGGCGCACGGCGGCTGAACTGGCGGCTCTGCTGGCTTTCAGTGCCGGCAAAAATGGTGATCGTACCGGATTGATGATGTTCAGTGACCATGTGGAATTGTTTCTGCCGCCCCGTTCCGGTCGGCGTCACGCTCTGCGGATGATCAGCGAAATGCTCACCTTTGAACCTTCGCACCGGGGGACGGATATCGCTCTGGCACTTGAGGAGTGTGCCCGGGTGCTGAAAAAGCGGACGATTGTATTTCTCATCAGCGACCTTATTGACAGCAAAGATTTTTCCGCTCCTTTGAAACTGCTCCGGAGCCGTCACGATGTGATCGCTCTGAAGATCATCGATCCGCTGGAACGCCGTTGGCCGGACAATATGCCTCCTGTCGAATTGGAGGATGCTGAAACCGGTGAAACGGTGAGTTTTGACCGTTCTCCCGGCATTCTCAGCGGAGAATTGAACGCATTTCATCTCAAAAGTGAAGATATCTGCCGTCGGGCGCAGGTCGATCTGGTCAATGTGGAAAACGGCGGCGATATTTTGAAGCCGCTGATCGGATTTTTCAGTCGCCGCCGCAACCGGCGGGCCAGGGGGATTTAAATGAAACGTGCTGTAATATCGGTTCTTTTGGCCCTGCTCGCAGCGGGGGTGATTGCAGTGGCGGTGATCGGTTCCGGATTTCTCTGGTCGGCATATCGTCCGGGGAAAATCATGGTTCCGGAGGCTGCGGAGATGCTTCCGGCAGATCAGGTGATTCTGGGCAGCAGTGCCGCTTTGAATTTTGAGATCGTTATTCCGGAAAATCTCGCCCCGGAAAATGTGGAGATCGTTTGCGGCAAAGGTTCGGTGCCGACCGGAATTCCCCGCTGGGAAAGGATCAACTGGCGTTGGAATCGCGGAAGCTGGCGGTTTTCGGTCAACATCCGGGCACTTGCTGCCGGTGAGATCCCGGAAGGGAAGGTGATTTTCGATCTTCAACCCTTTATTGGGAACTCTTCCGCACAGAAATACTCCGTGGCGATCCCGGAATTTTCTTCGGTGATCCCGCAAAGTGAAAAGTCCGGCGGTGAACTGCAGCTCGCCGGTATCGCAGATATCCCGGAGGAAAAATTTCCGGCACTTAAACATCTGCACCGTTACAAGTATGCTCTGGGACTGGATAAGTCGGAGGCCA
>JAZRNP010000332.1:0-11670 GCA_045648225.1 Victivallaceae bacterium
CAGAACCTGACCATATCCACCACTGTTCCGGAATAAGATACTTCGTTGTTGTCGATAAAAAATGCCGGTTTGCCGACATAGATGCGGTCGAGTGATCCTCCGGTGACGGCAACGGCGATTTTGCGTTTGGCTGCCGGATTGCCGCAAGGGGAGATTTCCAGATAGAGCAGACACAAGTTGGAACGCACCGCGATTTTTTTATGGGCGGCGATATCATCTACCCAGACGGCGAGAGTGTAACTTTTGCCATCCATGACCAGACGTCCGGCCTGAAGCATCGATTTCCGGTCCAGGTCGAAAAAGTCGGCGAAACTGACAAAGTTGTTGATGAAATTGAGCAGATGGCGGCAATAAAGGAGCAGGCGTTCAAGTTTGCGCAGATTGTCAACCACTCCGGCGATCTCCTTATCCCGGGCGAAAATCTGCCGCAGGGAATCGGCTTCGCTGCCGGAGAGGTAGTGTTCCAGTTTTTCAAGACCGACTTTCCCGGCGAGGTCTCCCTGCGCCCGGGCCAGATAGTCGATATAGGGAGCCATTTCTGCTTTGATGGTATTCCAGAGCTCATGGGTCAGTTTTTCGATTTGGAACAGTTCGGCAAAAGTTCTGGCGGCGGCCTGATATGCCGGATTGCTTACCGCTGCAAGATCCAGTATTCCGGCTGCATCCGGCGCACAGAGCGGGGCGGATTTGAGTACAGAATCGATCTGTTCGGCATTGGAGAGGTCAAGTTCCGGAAGTTTGGCCGGATCCAGAACAAATCTGGCTGTATGCGCAGGATCGGTACAAATGAGTTCGCAGAAACGGAAATATTCATCGAATTTACCGGACAGGGCGGAATAGACCGCATAATATTTTTCCGGATCGTCACCTTTATAGAGCGGTTTGGTGGTGTTTTTGCTCCATTCAACGAAACTTTTTGCATCGGCGAGGAATTTTTCCAGAACCGGCAGAGTCAGTTGACCGGGGGTATTCAACAAAACAGTGATATCCGAATAGAGTGCTTCTCCGGCGTCTCCGGCAACTGCGGCCGGACGCAAAATTCCGTCTCCAGCCAGAGCTCCGCCGGTGACTGCGGCGATTTTTGCCCGGATGGAACCGAGTTCAAGTATTCCGCTGCCGTTGTCCAGTTCGGCACGGTGGGCGGAGATGAAATCATTAAGTGCGGCACCCTCGGCAGAGTCGGTGTTCAATGCACTTATATTCAACGTTTCCTGAGCGTTATCGATGGCGGTGGTGTCCTGCAGGATACCGAGCAGCCAGGCGACCGCTTTTTTTACCTCATCTGCATGGATAAGGCCGTTGCTGTCGCCATTCAACGCCTTGAAAAACTCCGGATCTCCGTTGAGTGAAGATACCGGTACGCAGAGAGCTGCCCAGGCAGTTGCATCCAGCTGCAATATTTTTTTCAGGTCTCCGGCATTGCGGACGTGGAATTGGAAACTGCCTCCGATGTTTTCAAAAAAGATTCTGTCGGTTGTACTTTGCATGGTAACCTCAAATATACCGTAAAATAATTGTCGGAAAGAATATAATGCCGGATTGAACTTTTTGCAAATCAGGATTGGTAAAAACGGAAAAATCTGCCGGATCGGCTTGAAAAAATTTTTTCTTCAAGTATAGTACTCTTATGGAAAAAATCGTTTGCCGTGAAAAATGCGGAGCCTGCTGCATCGCTCCGTCAATAAGTTCAAAAATCCCCGGTATGCCTGATGGCAAACCGGCCGGGATCCCCTGTGTCAATCTTGATGAAAATTTCCGCTGCCGCATTTTCGGTTCCCCTGACCGTCCGGCTGTCTGTGCTTCGCTGCAGCCGTCCGCAGAGATGTGCGGTTCATGCCGCAAAGAGGCGATGGAGTATCTGGAAAATCTTGAAAAGATCACTGCTCCGTAAAATTTCAGTACTTGCAAAGTTGAATTTCCGGAACTATCTTATAGAGCAATGCAACCAATCAGGAGATTTAATATGTTTAATGTGCCTGTTTCTTACATCATGCCCGAGCCCAGAGAGGGGGATATCGCCCGCTTGCGCCGGGAACGGATGGAGGAATTTGCCGCCGCCGGAGCAAAACATCTGGTTTTGAGTACTGAATTCATCTGTAAAATAATGCTTGATCACCGTCTTGCCGGGCAGCTGTGTCAGGATATGGCGGCGTGCGGATTGAGTTTTGCCGATGCGCATTCGCCTTTTGGAGGAGTGCTTGATTTGAATTGTCCGGATCCGTGTTTCCGTCAGCAGATGCTGGCCCGTCACAAACTGGCAATACAGATTGCCGCTTCTCTGGAGGTCAAAACAATTACGATCCATCCGGGAAGCGACCGCTTTTTTCCGGAAATTCCATTGGAAAAACATCTTGATCTGATGCGCAATGCACTGGAAAATATTTTGCCGGAAGCTGAAAAGGCCGGTGTCATCGTCTGTATCGAAAACAGTATGTCCCGGGCAGCCTGTCCCAAACAGGTGGTCAAACTCAAAAAAGAGTTCCCCACTCCATGGCTCGGTTTGTGTTATGATTCCGGCCACGCCCACCAGCTGGATGCCGGACGCCGATTTCAGGAGTCCGCCATCCGCAAGTTCTGGAATATTGTCGGGGTAGATGAACCGGAATGGGATGATCAGATCCTGGAGGAGATGCTTCCGGAGATCGTCAACTGCCATTTGCACGACAACGATGGTTCGGCAGACAGCCACAATATTCCCGGTAAGGGCACTATCGATTGGCAGGAGGTGATCCCCGCATTGAAAAAGGCACCGAAACTTCAGGTCATCCAGTGTGAAGTCCTGATGAGACCGGAAGACTCCGCTGCCGCACTCTGCCGGAAATTTTCTGAATTGAGCAACCTCTGAATAATAAGGAAAGAATATGAAAGAAAAACCCGTTCTTTGCAAGCCGGTTCCCGGCGGTATGACCGAACAGGAAAAGGCCGAAGCCGGATTGCTTTACAATCCCAACCGCACCACGGAAATGGCGGCATACCGTTTTAAAATCCAGGATGCTATTTATGAATACAATAAATTCCGTCCATCTCAGGTCAAAGAACGGCGGGATTTTCTGGCAAATATTTTCGGCAAAATCGGTAAAAACTGCAACATTCTGCCGCCCTTTAAGTGTGATTACGGATTCCGGATCGAGGTCGGTGAAAACTTTTTTGCAAACTACAACTTTATCGTGTTGGACGGGAACTATTGCCGTTTCGGAGATAATGTCTGGATCGCCCCCAATGTGTCGATTCTGGCGGCGGGACATCCGCTGGATATGCAGGATCGCATCGACGGCTGGGAATATGCTTTCCCGGTGACGGTCGGAAACAATGTGTGGATCGGCGGTTCGGTGACGATTCTCGGCGGTGTGACCATCGGCGATAATGCGGTGATTGCGGCCGGTTCAGTGGTTATCCGGGACGTTCCGGCTGATACGCTGGTAGCCGGAAATCCGGCCCGGGTCATCCGTAAAATCACTGCCGAAGACCGCAAGAAATATAAATGGGCCGCTCAGGATCAGCATTGAAAAATTAAATAATAAAAAACGGCGTTGTCTGGAATATTTTTCCAATCAACGCCGTTTTTATTTCAAGGATCCCGTTCAGTCTTCTGTTGAAGTTTCGTCGATCATTTTCAGCTTTTTGCCGACGACAAAGGTTCCGATATTATCTCCGGCAACATTGCAGGCCGTTTCAAACATATCGAGCAGCGGATTGATTCCCAGGGCCAGGGCGACGATCGTTGAAGTCTGTACCGGATCAAGTTTGAGCGCATCCAATACCAGAAAGAGCAGGAAAATACTGCCTCCGGGGATTCCTCCGGCTCCGACTGAGGCAAAAACCACGCTCAATACCAGCAAAAAGATCTGCCCAAGGGTCAATTCAAAGCCGAACATATTGGCAGCCAGTACCGCAAACACCGGCAAATGAACGCATACACCATCCATGTTGACCGTGGCACCCAGCGACAAGGTGAAGTTTGACAACTCTTTTTTTACATGAAGTTTTTCCTCTGCCGTGCGCATGGAAACCGGCAGCGTAGCTGCACTTGAACGGGTGGCAAACGCTGTGAATATAGGTTCCCGGAGTTTCCACAGAACCGGGTAGGGGTTGACCCGGCAGATCAGGGCGATCATCGCCGGATAGCAGATCAGCAGCATCAGCAGAATTCCGATGATCACGCAGCCGGCCACTTGCAAATAGGAGATGAAAAGTGCAACTCCGAATTTGGCAAAACAGCAGGCGGTCAATGCAAAGATACCGATCGGGAAATATTTCATGATCCATTCGATCATTTTGAAAATGGCGGCCTGACATCCTTCGAAAACGGCGATCATGGTCTCAAGAGCATTTTTTACTTTGCTGTCTTCGGTAGTATCGAGAACGATTCTGGCGGCAAGTCCGAACATGATCGCAAAGACAATCACCGCAAGGAAGTTTCCCGCAGCGAGGGCTTCAAAAGGGTTGGTGAACAGACTGTAGACCAGCTTCACCACGGCATTTCCGGCACCGGTAGAGCTCATTTGCATCGTTTGAGCCTTGCTCAGGTTGTCGGCGGCCAGCTGCTCGGCAGATTGCAGAGAGGGATTCAACAGAATCGCAATGATACTTCCGAAAATCGCCGCATACAGCGAAGTGAAAAAATACCATCCGCAAACCCCTGCGCCCATTTTGCCGAATGATTTTGCCGGCATGCTGGCTGCTCCGCAGATGAGCGAGAAAAAGATGATCGGAATAACGATCATTTTGAGCATATGAACCAGCACATTGCCGAAAGGAGTCATTATTTCGATGATTTTTTCCAGAGATGCTTTGTCGGTCATGCCGAATTTGTAAAGCGCAAGTCCGGCCAGACATCCGAGGACAAAGGCTGCCAGATTGAAGTAGATCAGAAGATTTTTCCGTTTGCTGGTTTTCATTTTTATTTCCTGTGAATTGGATTGGGTAACTGTTTGCTGATTCAGATAATATATCGCATTTTTCGTTGAAATACAAGCAAAAGTCAACTTTTATGTCTTGATTATGCCGGGAATCACGCCAGAATTCCCTTGTCTTTGTCTTCAAAGATCTTTTCGCTGGAACTGTCGGCAAATGCACCCTCTATGACGGTCTCTGTGTCTCCGAAGCGGAGCGTGATTTCGCAGTTTCCGTTCACGGTGACCCGGTTGCTCCCATCCGAATAGGTCCGGGTGGCGGAATCCCAGTGAGAGTCATCACCTTCGGCAAACCAGAGGGTGACGCTGCCGCCGTCGAGCTGTTCAATGGTATCGATTCCCCAGTCGCCGCCGAAGCAGAAAACATCATCGCCGCCGCCGCCATGCATGAAATCATTTCCGCTGCCGCCCACAATGATATCATCATCCATGCCGCCGGTCAGCCGGTCATTTCCGGCATCCCCGAAAAGGGTGTTGCTGCCTTTGTTGGCCCAAATGACATCATTTCCCTGACCGCCATGGATTTCTATTCCGTCTCCGGTGTAGTCAAAACGCAAACTGGTCATATCCACGATATCATCACCGATTCCAGCCCGGATTTCATCGATTTGGGCGATCCGGGCCTGCTGTTCGGACAGCGTGCCCGGCAGAGCGGTGTAAATATCATCCACAAACAACGCATCGCCGTTGGAATCATCGGTCATGACCAGAATATTTGCATCTGTTGATCCGGAGAAAATATCGGAGAGTTTGTTTTTTCCTGCCAGATAGAGTTTTTCTCCGGTTCCGTCCCAGCACCCCTTTATTCCGGAGTGCAGTGCGGCGTAACCGGCACTCCATTCTCCGTTGGTATTGGCAAAGAAAATATCTGCGTTGCCATCGGCATTTGAAACAAAGATCTGAGGTTCTGTAAAAGTTTGTTCAGATACAATATTTTCACCCTGACAGGTGAAATCCGCTCCGATCGCAGTGACCCGCCACTGATAGGTCCCGGATGGCAATGCTAGCGAATCAATTCTATTGCCGGAAGTTTCAATTGAAATCACATGGGCAAAATTGTCAGTCGAGTATTCTACAATGTAACCTTTTGCGCCGGGGACGGCGTCCCAGCACAGGCCGTCGGTGCTGCCGGAGAAGCGGGTGATCGCACTTAATGTGTAATCGGTGTTGCATGAACCTTCGCCTTTGTCGGCGGATTCCACCACCACAAAATAGTTGCCGCTTTCAAGGTAAATGTTATCAATACAAGCGTTCCCATCCGTGCTGATCAGCATTTCGTCAATAACATTTCCATTGACCTGACAAACTTTCAATACCGCATCAGCTGCATCGCCCTGCAGTTTGACGGCATAGCGGCCGCTGGCATCGATTTGAAGCAGATAAGTGTGTGCTTCATTGCGGTATCCGATCCAGTCACTTTTGGAATCTCCATCGACTTTGAGGACGTCGTTGGTTTGAACGGTGTCTTCAAAGGCATCAAAGCTCAAGTCAAAACGGTAATCGGTGTTATACCCACCCTGACCATCATCCCACGAAGCGACCTGAACATAGAAATTATTTCTGATGGCCAAACGGCTCAGGATAAGCGTATCGTCCGAGTATTCTCCAGAGTTGACTGTCAATGTTTCGGCACATTCAAAGTTTCCATCGCTATTATTCTGTACATAAATATGAACTTTAAGTTGTGCGTCAAATATGGTGCCGCTTTTGATGGCAATGGAAAGTTCTCCACCGTCATCGGTCATGTACTGATAGATGGCATCTCTGTTGCAGAATCCGATCTCGCCATCGAGAGTTTCGACATAGGCTCCGGAAACGAGAGGCATCATATGATTGTCATCTCCGATCGAAATTATCTCCCGATCAGCTTGTTCCATGGAAAATAGTTCTCCGGAAAGTTCGATCGTGATCTCTGAATCAGGACTGCTGTCATTGTCGGCCCGTGACCATTCCCAGAAATAATCGCCGTTATCCAGCAGGATTTTTGAAACCGGTTCCTGCAATATGCCGTTGACAAATTGCAGTGACAGGATCTGTTTTTCGACCTGTTTCAAGCTGATGCAATTGTCTTCTTTTCCGGTTTCGACCAGATCTTTGCGATAAAGGGTCAACGTGCCGGTAAAATTTTCCGTATTGCTGCCATTGAGATCGTAAATACCGTCATTCAGAGAGAATGTCTGACTGCGGGATTTGTCGGAATCTTTGGAAACGGCGATAGTCTGCCGGTCGGAGAAAAGTATGTCGATCTCTTTTGCTTCACTCCATGAACCGATGGCTTTGCCGTCGCTGCCGATGGCAATGACCCGGTAGGAGTATTCTCCGGGGGCGACGCTCAAAGTGTAAGAGGTCCCGCTGATATTGTTGATGTAGACACCGCATTCATCCCAGTTTCCATCCTGTGCGTAGTGCAGAATATAGGAAACTGCACCGTCAACGGCCTGCCAGGAGATATCCTTTTTCCGGCAGTACATTGAATTCATGGCAGAAAAGGTGATCTCGTCTGTATCATCGGCGTAGTTTTCTTCAGTTCCGGCGGAATCATTTTCTTTTTTATCGCCGGAACTGCATTTAGTTACCGACAGCTGCAGACTGGAGGGATTGTCCCGCAGTTCATCGGTTATCGTAATTACCTGCTGCAGAGTTACTGAAGAGTTCCCCTTGATTTCAAGATTGGTTCCGGAGGCGAGAACTTCTGCTGCCGGAGCGGCGTTGTCAAGATAGTTGTCATCGGCTTCAACGGAATCATTGTTGGAGTGATCCAGCAGTTCCCAGAAGCACATGGTGCTCTCGGCACCGGTATTGGTGATGGTGATATATGCGGTGACGGTATTGGTGTTATCCGCAGAATAGGCCAATTCCCATGAACATTCCAGATCGGCTTCCTGCCGTGCGATATAAGTTTCCACCCGATTGCTTTCGCTGATCGTTGCGGCATCGGAGCTGGCGGCGGAAATGTAGAAGCGGTACTGCGCATTGTGGCAGAAATCTTCCGGGATCTCCCAGATGAATTCACCGTTTTCAGTTTCCTGCAAATAGGCGATGATCCCGGAATAGGGATTGTCTCCCGGCGTGTTGGATATTTCCTCCGCAAAGAGACGCACCAGCGTCGTGTCCTCGTCGGATCCGGTAAAGGCGGTGTAGCTGAATTTGATCGTTGTATCGGTTTGTTCGACGATTTTCAGTTCGGTGATAAACTTTTCATCCTGCAGCGCATCCAGATAAATGTTGCCGCTGTCCCGGTTGTCGCCGAGGATTTCCAGTGTCCAGCTGCCTGCTTCCGGAGTGTCGAGCCGCAGTTCGTAGTAGTTGTGGGTGAATTTCTGCCAGGTTACGACACCTTCAGAATTATCTGCTGTGAAAACGGAAACCGTATCCCCGTCGGAATAGGTCAGTCGCCAATTGCTGTCTGCAAGAGTATATTCTGCTGCGACCTGAAATCTGACGATCCCGGATTCGGCGCATTGTGCATCAGTCTGCCAGCTTTTTACTGCAATGACATCGCTGCTGCGGTTGCTGAACAGTTGCGGCAGATCATTTTCAACAATATCCTCACTTTCACAAACCATCACATCCTGAATGTTTTCAAGCGAAGAGGTGTCGCCGGCAGAGAGCGATTTCATGAGCAGTGCCGGTTCCGATAACCGTGTGTTACTTAAATTGAACACCCAGGTTTTTTGTACGGAGATGTTGAAGCTGAAGAAAAGTTTTACTTTGCCCATTCCGGAAACTGAGATCGTCAGATCTTTCCGGTTGTAAAGGGTGTTGGACAGTTTGTAATCCTGTGAGTTCAATCGCAGATCAACACCTCCGCTTACCATGATGCCGACAAATGAAGCGAAATCAAGCGTAATGGAACAGCTGAAATTGCCATGCAAATTCCAGTTGTCCTGCCGTTTGTGATAATCGACTGTGAGCGAGCCGTTTAAATAGCTGTTGCGTACCGTGGCCGCTTTCAATTCCGCATCCCAGTTCCCATCGTTGATCTCCACTGAAGCGGAGATCGAAATACTGCCCATGAATGTTCCCTTGCCGGTCAGAAAACCGTAGTTGCGCAGGGGATTGATGTCGCAATTCATGGTCAATTCGACCGGATGGAATGGGGCCATATTGGGGAAAAGTGCTTTTTGTAAAGAACCGAGACCATCCGGGAGCTTCATCTCCGGACCGAACAGCATTCCGCCTCCTACACCGACGGCCAGTTTCGGCTCCTGAAATCCCCGGAGACTGAACCGGGCCTGATGTATATAGATTTCGGTGGCGATCGGGATCTTGGCTTTTATGAAAAAACTGATGGCATTGAGTTTGCCGTTGAGTAATCCGATTTCTCCGGCGATGGTGTAACGGTTGCTGCTGGCCAGGCGCAGGGAACCGGCAATGGTAAAGTCCATCGCATTGGTGAATGTGTTTATGTTGACACTGATCGCCGCTGCAAGGCCGAATATGGAACTGTTGACAAGATCAGCGATACCGATGGCCTGAAATACGGTATTGCAGGTGAGCGTTTGTTCAATATTGTCCTTGATGATGTAGATGCCGTTGGTCGATCCCGCGTTATTTATCGGATCGTTGTAAATGTTGAAAAAGGATTGCTGTTTTGTTACATCCTCGATTTTGTTGAGTTCCAGTGCTTTGCGTTCTTCCTCCGTTCTGCTGAGATGATCAATCAGAGTTGTAATGTCGGACGTGGAAACCGGATTTGCATCGCCGATCAGAGTACACGAGGCGTAGAACCGGTCGAATACAGTCAGCTGTGCATAACCCTGTATCGTGATAAAATCAAGATCTTTGGCACTTGACGGGTCATAAGCTCTGCTGGAAATGACGCTGACCCGGGTGTTGTCGACCGTGATCGTCACCGGGCCGAAGGGGACTTCGCTGATACCGCCGCTCATTCCTGCTATGGTGTATTCGCCGGGAGTCTTGTCTTTAAACGAATTATAAAATTCCTGCAGCGGTTCCGGCAGGGAGGTGTTCAGCGGAATCGCCGGTGAAGCGGCCAATATGTAGTTGGAAGTCTTATCCTGTTCCATCAGGATTCCTTTCTCTGCTTGTCAGGATCTTTCTGCTGCGCCGGAAACTGCGGCAGGATGCAGTAACTCCGGCTCAGTAAATCTTCTTGAATATTTCAGATGTAATATAGCATGAAAATTTTAAAAATACAATGTAAAAATATTGAAAAATACATCAATGGAAGATCCGGAATGCAGGCCCTTTACAGGCGGATGAGAAATATGCCGATAACAATGGCGATAAATGAGGCGATCTGTCCGCGGGAAAGTTTTTCCCGGTAGCACACGGAGGCGTAGAGCGCAAAAAAGTACGATGACCATACTGCAGCCGATCGGATAAATGATTCCAATCTGTTTTCTCTCTCCCATGCATTTCAATGCCGGCAGCAGCAGACAGTAAGAGGCCGCAGCTGTCAGACTCCACATAATGCCGCTCTTGACCGCTTTTTTTTATGGAATCAATGAATTTTCCCGGCGCAAACGCACTGAGCAGTGCAAAGAGCAGCATTGTTGTCAGCTGAATGATCATCGAACCGGTCATCGCCGATAAAGGAGCCCCCTTTTTAAGCACCACCGGAACTGCGAAAAGAATTTGTCCGGCTCCGTGATGACTCTCGGCGGCGTGACCATCGGGGACAACGCCGTGATTGCAACCGTCAGTCAATGGCACAGGAACTATTTCCTGTCAACAGACACTATTTTCCAAACTCCATCAATTTGTTTTTGGAATATCACACTGTAGTAAATAGTCATGGTGCCTTCCGTTTTAACATCAACGGTCACATATTTTTCACCGGAATCGGTGATTTGAGCGGTAATATTATTAAACGGCGATATGGAATAATATTCACGGTCATAATTACCAACTGCAGTCATCGCTCTGGAAGTAAGATCATTTTCAAAAGCTTTGACAGCAGCTGTTCTGGCCTCCCGTCTGGCTTTGCGGTGACTTCTGCAGCTGCATCCCCCGTCGGACAAGCTGCTGAATATCCATATAGCCAACGCAATAATGATAAACAGTGCGCTGATAAAATGCGAAATGGAAATATCTGATTTTTCAGAATCAGCTTCCGGTTTTACAGCTTTCCTGGAACGGGACTTTTTGGCAGCTGCAGAGTTTTTTGAACCTCGGGGAGCTTTTTTGGTTGTTTTTGTTGTCGGACTGCTGTCTGAAGCAGAGCTTTTTTTCTTTCGTGGAGCAGTTGTTTTTTTGAGTTTTTTCGCAGCGGCGGGTTCCTGATTGGAGCCGGAGAGTTCAGCAGGCTTATCATCAGCAATCTCTTCCGGTAAGCTGATCGTTATATTTTCATGACATCCGGGACATTCTGCCTGCTGGTTAATCCACTCGTTTTCAGCTTGCAGCTCCATGGCGCAATTCGGGCATTTAAATACAAAAGCCATATTCCCTCCCGCTCAATAAAAAATTAGTATGCCTTATCTTCCGACTCAATATTCCGGAGTAATATAGCATCTGTTGCAAGGTTTTACAATTGCGCAAATGCATTTTTTGCCAAAAGGCCGAACCCGGATAAAAATTTTTCCATTTTTTCAAAGATCTCCCATAATTTTTCAAAACAGGTGTTTTGTCTCCGCTGTTCCAATGTCGAATGATGCAATCGGCAAATGGATCGTGGGCAAGGTTAAGGGTAAATCAAGGCGAAGCTTCAAGCAGCATTCGATCTAAGCGGCGGATGCAGTGCGAGGCAAGGTCGCCGTTAAGTCAAGGCGATGATGAAGGAGTGTACGAC
>JAZRNP010000333.1:0-3820 GCA_045648225.1 Victivallaceae bacterium
CACCATCCGTGAAGGTCAGATCGCCAATATCCGTACGATCATCGATGCCGGTTCCGGACGCGGAATGCGTTCAATGGACAATTCGATCCAGAAAGAGTACGAAGCCGGTCACATCTCCGCCGACGAAGCATATATGAAAGCCAGCGACAAAGCCCGCTTCCTGCCCATGGTCGAAGCAGAGGAAAAAGCCCGCCGTGAAGCTGAAGCCGCCGCCCAGAACGGCTGAACAGGGATATAAATCTGTATGTTCAAATGGTGGCATAAAGTTGCCTCGGCGCACCGTTCGGATGACACGACAGCGAGGGGAGAGATCATCGAATTTCTCTTTCCCCGGCTGTCCAGAGGCTTTTTCATCCGGATGGCAGTCGTGGCAGCGGCGACCGGAATCATCTTCGGATTTTTCCTGATGCCGTGTGTTATCGACGGGGGCAGTATGCGACCGACTTATGAAAGTCACGGTTTTACTTTCTGCAAAAAATGGAGTTACTGGTTTGATTCTCCGCGCCGGGGAGATATCGTCATTATCAACTACGGCGGGCGCAGCTATCTTTTAAAGCGGATCGTTGCGCTGGAGGGTGATACCGTAGCTTTCCGTAACGGAACACTTTTTGTGAACGGCAAAGCGCAGAAAGAACCCTATGTCCACTACATTTCCGACTGGGATCTGCCGCCCCGTACCGTCGCTCCCGGCAATTGCTATGTGGTCGGTGACAACCGCAGTCAACGTATAAATGAACATATTTTCGGTCAGATAAGTCTCAAACGCATAACCGGACAACCTTTATTTTGAAAAAATCCAAAAAAAACATAACTCTCCTGCTTCTGCTGACCGTACTTCTTGCGGCCGGAGGTATTCCGGGATATTTTTACTGGCGCAACCGTGACGAACGGATGCTGCGTTCACTGGTTTCCGAACTGGAAAGTTCTGTTGCCAAAAAGCCGGGTAAATCCAATGCACTTGCGCTGCTGGATGCGGCCACTCCTGAACGGATTTTCGCAGAAAAGTTTCAGGTGAATTCAGACCTCCCCAAAGTTCAGCGGACACTTACTTTAAAAGAGATCGGACAGCTGCTCGTCACGCTTAAAAAGAGCTGTTCATCCACTGATCTGGATATATCGATCGATCTCATAAATATCTCCGGCAGTCAGGCGGAAATTTCCGGAGAACTCATTTTCAGCGGCAGCCGTTCCGGCGGCGGCAGTTTCCGGGAACTGCGGAAGATCATATTGCAGTGTCTGAAGTTAAAAGGTAAATGGAAAATATCCGGGGCAACTCTTGAAGCGGTGATAAAAAAGTGATTTTTTCACCGCTTTGTACCTCATAATATTTGTTATATTTCCGTCCAAGCGGTATATTATAAGGATTATTCAAAAACAGGGGAATTTTATAATGGCGGTAATCTTTGCTTTTTGCTGTATTTTCTGTTCTGCAATGAACGATTTTGTTTTCAAACTCTTTGCCCGCAAACCCCGTTCCAGAGGGTTGTTCGTGCTGGTAATCGGTTTAACGTGGTCAGCGACATCTCTTTGCCTGCCAGGATTGAAAGGTGCAAGCTGGCAGACCACGATCATCTGGGGAATAATTTCCGGACTATTTTCCGTCATCGGAAATCTGCTGCTCATTGAAGCCATGGGCAAACAGAGTGCCGGCCTCTGTTCCACGATCTACCGGCTGAATCTGGCCCTGGTGGTTCCCGGTGCTGCAATAATTTTCAAAGAGCACAACACGCTGCTGCAGTACATCGGGATCGTCGCAGCTCTGGCGGCAGTATTATTCTTTCTGCCCGGGTCGGTCTCAAAAGAGAAACGCAGTGATGGTAAACTCGGATTGATTCTGGTGATCATCGCCGCGATCCTCCGGGCTGGAATGGGGCTTGCTTACAAGTACGGCTTCAACCTCGGAGCATCAGCCAACGGAGTCAATCTGATCAATGGTTTTTGCTGGATCGCCGGCGGAGCAGTTTACTATTTTCTCCGGGAACGGAGCAATTCTGAAAATGAATCATGGAGCATCAAACTGGCATCTTACGGTGTTTTGTCCGGACTTTTTGTCTTCGGAATCGTCTTTTTCATGGCCCATTCGGTAAATTTGGGCAATGCCAGTATCGTATTGCCGATCATGCAGATGAGTTTTATTGTCACCTTTGTTTTGAGTGCCGTTTTCCTCAAAGAAAAGATCACCGTGTATAAATTCATGGCACTGGCAAGCGGTGCTGCGGCACTTTTACTGTTGAGTATCAAACCATAAATCAGGAGGATATAGTATCATGTTGACCGAAATTAAATGCGGTAAGATCACCGTAGGATTCCCGGCTGAATGCGGCGGACTGCCCGGCAAAGTCACCGCCATCGAAGGAGATGGCCGTGAAACCGTACTATTTGACCGCAACGCCTGGATACTGGAAGCTGAACTGGAAGACGGAACTCTCCTCCGCCCCTTTGCCAAAGCAGAAAATGTCCGGGTATATGACGATGAAGATGATGGTGCCACTCATGTCGATTTCATAAATGTGATCTTCAAAGACCAGTCCGGCAGAGAGTATCCCGAACACCTGATGACATTGCGCCATGAATTTTATCCTGACGGCGTTGCCTTTACCAACATGGTTTTCTTTGTCCGGGATATCCATTCCACCGGCATTGCCCGTTTTGAACTCAAAGCCAAACCTGATTTCTCCAGTTTTGACGATCTGCGCTGGTGTTTCCGGGAACGTCCGGCAGTCATCGACGGAACATTGATCACGGCCCAGACGGAACGCTTTATTGAACCGGGCGGAGACCGGGATTTCAAGGCTATTCTGCCGATGATCAACTTCAATCTGACCCGGGAATTTGCTCCGCAGCTTTATATGGAGATCTTTATGGAAGGTCACAGTACACTCTCCAATAAACGGGAAGATGCGGTAAGTTCCCTCCGCTGGGACGGCCTTTCTCCCGAAATCTCCTGGAAAATGCAGAAACGCCCCTTCCCCCGCCCGATCATCAATCAGATCCGCAACCAGTGGGGATGGGCAATCAAACCGGCTCACACCGAACGGATCCAGCCGCCGTGGAAAATGTATCACTATTTCGACAACTACGAACGCTACCCCTCCGCTGAAACCATCGCCGCCGTCATCGCCTCCAAATGCGATGTCTTTATCATGCATGAAAACTGGCGTATGGATACTCAGAATGACGGCGTGCCCTTCGATGCAGAAGCCTTTGAAAAACTCCGGGATGCCCTGCACGCTGCCGATATCCGCCTTGCCGTCTACATCCGCGGCACCGAAGAATCGGTGGTCATGCGGCAGGTTTCGTGGTTCAAACATCTTTTGAAATACAACTACGACGGTTTGTATATGGATTACGGCAGCCCCTACGGACACAGCATGCCGCCTTCGGAACTGTATTGCGGCGGCCGGATTCCCTTCCGCCGTTACTATCATGTGATGCGAACATTGCGCAACCAGATCGGTCCGGATGGGATCTTCTACAGCCACACCGGGCCCTCATTCAGTGCATTGACCATGGGCTTTATGAGTGGATATGTTTCCGGTGAAGGTGAACGCGGTCTGCTTATCCGCGGCCGCAAAGAATACGATTACTACAGTATGTCCGCTCAAGGTGTCGGTACCTTGTGGAGTGCGGCTTTCCCGGAATACGCCTCTCCGGAAATCGTTCCCTACATCGCCTCCAGCGGTCAGTATCCCCACAACAACCTCGGCGAACAGTTCCTCACCAGCAGTCTGGTTCATCCCCGGGTCCCCGGTATCAACGACCGCAACTTCGTCCCGATCTGGAAACTGTGGAGCATCGTCCGGAAAGAACGCAATCTCCG
>JAZRNP010000334.1:0-3599 GCA_045648225.1 Victivallaceae bacterium
CCGACAGGCTCCGTCTTCGCTAAAGCTACGCCGTGACAAGGCGTACTGGCGTACGCAACTGGAGGATCGAACGCAGCAAGGCACGAAAATGCTCAACGAGGGCGTGCCGTCCGTCGCTTTTTCAAAAAACGTCAATTCCCCCCCAGCCGGAGGCGGGCGGCGAATGCTCCGTCGTGAGTGGCTTCGGGAAGGATAGTTTGCTGAGCTTCGCAATTAAACGCCGGATCAAGCGAGGTGAGAAAATCGGCAAGCTGAGCGTTTTCTTCGGGTTCGATACTGCAGGTACTGACGATAATAATACCATTGGGAGCAAGCAATCTGGCGGCAGATTTCAAAATATTCTGCTGAATTTTCACGATTTCGCGCAAATGTTTTTCATCGAAACGCCAGAGAGCATCGGGACGTTTGCGGAAAACACCGGTATTGGAACAGGGCAGATCTGCCATAATTATATCATATTTACCGTACAAATTTTCCGGAGCGGCGGTAACGACCTGATAGTTGCGGGAGCGCAGGGTGAAATTTTCCCGGGTACGTTCCTGACGGGCGGCATTGATATCAGCAGCGGTAACAGAGCACTCCGGGCGGCACAATTCGCCGAGCATCAGAGTTTTGCCTCCGGGAGCGGCGCAAATATCCAACACTTTACCGGCAGATTTTGCATCTTCGGCGGCGAGTGAAACCGCAAAGCTGGTAGCCGGATCCTGAATATAGAATCCGCCTTTGGCGAGGAGATCCGACTTCAAAACTTCCGAACCGGGAGCACTGGCGAAATTAAAACCTCCGAATCCGGGAATGGGAGTACTGTTTTCTACGGCCTTGAAACCGGGCAGAATCCGGTAGGAAAAATCCGGTTCGGCGGCGAAAAGGGCGGAAAAATTTTCCAAAGTTACGTCATCGAACCGCTTTGACCAGCGACGGAAAATCGCCGGAGGCAGAATATCTTTTGCACTGAATCTGTCCGGGAAAGATGTTTGAATAAACTTTCTCAAAACCGCATTGACAAACTTATCGGCATGAAATTTTTTTGCCGCATCGACCGCCACATTGACGGCGGATTGCGGAGCAATACCGCTTTGGAAACGGCACTGGGTGGCGGCAACAGCGAGAATTGTCATCACTTCCGGAACCGGCGGACGACTGATAAATTTACAGAGGATATTCTCTATCGGTTTACGGTAACGGAAAAAGCAAAAGAGCAGATGTTCGACGATGCGCCGGAATTCAAGCGGAGCCTTATCCAGAGCGTCATCCAGAGTAACTTTGCCCCGGTCGCATTCCAGAACGATACGGCAGGCACAATCAAAAACCTTTCCGGAAACTCCGGAAACCCCATTCCCATGCATTTTCATGCCGTTCACACCCCATGACGGAGTTTGCGGCACTTACTGCACATGAAGCCATCCAATCCGCAGATGGTAACATATTCATCCAGCTGCCGGAATTCAACGGTTTCGCCGGTTTCAACCACCAGTTCGCCCGGGGCGTTGTCTGCGATAACGACCGCAGGTCCCCGGATGACCTTCAATTCCACGACCGAACTCTCCTCAAGCACCAGATGATCGACATCCACAATGGAGTTGCTGAAAGCCAATCCGAGTCCGGTACGGAACATTCCCCGGGTGATGCTGCGATAATATGCGGAACTGCCGTGAACGCTGGCGAAACAAACTCCGTCGCCCCGCACTTCATCAGCGTAAATTTCTCCATCGATACGCACCTGATAACGAACTGAACTGCGGCGGTTGCTGTTATGCAGAAAAAGGTCATTGATACCGAAAATCTGACCTTTGGGAGCGGTCGCACAGAGCCGGGGAAGTTTACGGCACTTCAAAGAACCTCCGACGAGAGCGTCCAAAACTTTGGATGCCTCATGAAGTTCACAGGTTGGAGCAGTCGCCGCATCCCTGATACCGATCACCGGCAATCCGGGAAAATCACGGACGGCACCGAGCAGAGCACCGTCTCCGCCGTAAGCGATAACGGCTTCAGTTTCTTCGATATTTCCGGTTTCAACGAGGTTTCTTCCGGCAAAGAGCGGCCGGATATCGTCAAGATTTTTTCCCAGCAATCTGATTTTCATTTTGTTATCCCGTATTTTGCGGCGACCGCATACATGATAGCGGCGGCGGCATTACCGACATTTATCGAAGCCTTTTCTCCAAGCATGGGCAGAGAAACAACTCCGTCCACACATTGCAAAGTATCCTCCGCCACGCCGAGAGCTTCGTTGCCGAGAACGATGGCGAGCGGAAACTGATATTCCATTTCCCATGCCCCCACGCCTCCGGGTTCGGCAGCGAGGATCATTTTCACGCCTTCGCGCCGGAGAGTTTCCACGGCTTCGCGGGAGGTTTCAAAATGGCGGCATCTGACCATTTTATCACTGCCCATAGCGGTTTTTTCCAGTTTCGGATGCGGTGGAAACGGAGTATAACCGCAAGCTGCGATCTCCGCCCCCAACGCTTCGGCGATCCGGAAAATATTACCGGTATTGTGAGCACTGCGAAGCCGATCAAGCACCAATGTCACTTTGAATTCTGTTTTCTCATTTTTTGTCATATTTATAAAGTAACGCTCCTTTTTGCATTTTACAAGCAAAAAGCAGTTGCAGGAATCCATTTTTGATGATATAGTATAAGGATGACAGAATATTTTTATAAAAACATTAATTTATAACATTTTGAAAGAGTGAGGTAACATTATGGCGAAAATTCACCCGACCAGTGTTGTTATGGATGGCGCAGTCCTCGGCGACGGCGTGGAAATCGGTCCGCTTTGCTATGTCGGACCCAATGTCAAGATCGGTGCCGGAACCCGGCTGATCGCCCAGTGCAACGTTGACGGTTACACCACCCTCGGCGAAAACAATGTGCTTCATCCCTTTGCCGCCATCGGTCAGCCCGCTCAGGATCACGCCGTGGAAGAGGGTGCCGCCACCTATGTTGAAATCGGTGACCGCAACATCTTCCGGGAAAGTACCACCATCCACAGCGGAACCAAACCGGGAACCAAAACCATCATCGGCAGCGACTGCCTCTTTATGGCGACCAGCCACGTTGCTCACAACTGCAAAGTCGGAAATCATGTGATCTATGTCAACGGCGCAGTCACCGGTGGTTACGCTGAAGTTCAGGATAATGCCATTCTTTCCGGTCTGGTGGCGATCCATCAGTTCTGCCGGGTCGGCCGTCTTGCCATCGTCTCCGGACTTTCCGCCTACTCCAAGGACGTTCCGCCCTTCATGATGGCCGAAGGCCGTAACGGCGGCGTTAAAATGATCAACAAAGTCGGTCTGCAGCGCGCCGGCATGGACAGTGAAACCATCACCGTCATCAAACATTTGCACCGCATCTACTTCCGCGGTGAACTCGCCCCGAGCAAAGCTCTGGAACAGATCAAAAATGAACTGCCCCAGATCCCGGAAGTTCTGGAATTCATCGAATTCTGCGAAAACAGCCCCCGTGGTGTCGTCGGCGGTAAAGTCGCCGGTCACCGCGCTTGATCCAAAGGAGTTGCACCATGTTGAAAGCATTGGAAAAAAACAGCAAATTCAATCCCCGCCGCGGTCCGGTCGTTCTGGCGATCCTCGACGGTGT
>JAZRNP010000335.1:0-2724 GCA_045648225.1 Victivallaceae bacterium
GACAACACCGGTTACATCACCGAAGGACAGTTCTATCTCAAAGGCGGCCGGATCGAACCCTTCGGTTCACTTTCCCGTCTGAAGCAGAATGTCAACAGCCGGACCCGCAGTGACCACCGGGCGATCATGGACTCCATGATCCGGCTTTATTCCGATTACCGCAGCACTCTGGAAAAACAGTCCATGGGATTCCGGATGTCGGCATGGGATAAAAAATTGCTGAAATACGGTAAACGTTTTGAGCAGGAGATGATGGATCTTTCGGTGAATATTCCCATTGAGCGTGCGCTTGATCTGGGTTGGGAGATCCTGGCCGACTGCTTTGAACCTGCCGAAGTCGGTATCAAAACCGACTTGATCGAAGAATACTGGCCCAAAAAGAACTGATAATGTGTTATGGCCAAGATAAAATATACTAAAACTGAACAGAAAAATCAGCAGGATTCCCTGAAGCAGTTCCGCCGTTTTCTGCCGACTCTGCAGTTGAAAAAGCAGCAGCTGCAGCTGGAGGTGCGGTTGAGCGTTGAACGGGTCGAAGCCAACCGGGAGGCGATGAAAACTCTTTCCCGCAAGCTGTCAACGTTATTCAGTTTTTTCGGCGATCGCAACGAAGCGGACTTTTTCATTTCCAAAGTTGAAGTAACGCAGGTGATCGCCGGGACAGCCAATATCGCCGGTATCACCATTCCGGTTTTTGAACGGGTCGATTTTGCTCCTTTGCAGTGGGATCTGCTGGAAACTCCGTGGCATACCGATGAGTGTATCGCTGCATTGAAAGAGATGATCTCTCTGCGGGCCGCCGGACGGATTCTGGAAAAACAGTATGCTCTGCTTCTGTCGGAGCTGGTCACAACCACCCAGCGGGTGAACCTTTTTGAGAAGGTGAAAATTCCCGAATGCAAAGAAAATATCCGGCGTATCCGCATCTATATGAGCGATCAGGAAACCAGTGCGGTCGCCCGGAGCAAGATCGCTAAAAAGAAAGGAACTGTCAACGATGGACAGGATTGAAATTGATGGATTGGAATTTTCCGGAACTACAGTCGAGTTGCTTCAGGGGAAACTGTTGTTGATTCAGGGTAAGATCGGTATGCTCGGATGTGGATATTTCAATTTGTCCGTTGCGGATAAACTTGGTTCGGCGATGGCGATCGTTTCCGGAGTCAAGTGTTACGATGATATGCTGGCGGCAAAGGTCGCCGGAGTTTCTGAAAGAGCGGCGGCGTGCGGCGTCAAAGTCGGCATGAGCGGCAAAGAGGCTCTTTTGATCATGAAGTGAATTTGAAGGGGCAGGGGATGGCAGATAAGAGCATAAGATATTTTGACCGGGCTTCCGGAGAGATCATAACTGAAACCGTGATGGGTGACCGGGCTTTGCGTTTTGCTTACAACACATTGCTGGGACGTTCGCTCTGGGCGGTGCTTTTTGGAGGTAAAGCGGTATCGGCTCTGATGGGACGCTATTATGATTCAGCGGCCTCTCACCGGGATATTGCCAAGTTGGCGGCGATCCCCGGATGCCGTCCGGATGAAGCGGAGTTCCCGATGGATTCCTACGGCAGTTTCAATGATTTTTTCTGCCGCCGCCTCAAACCCGGTACCCGTCCGGCGGATATGAGCGAAAATGTGCTCGTTTCTCCTGCTGACGGTAAAATCATCATCCACACCGGACTGGCTCCGGATGCGCCGATCCCGGTGAAAGGTGCCAGAAAGTCGATAAACGAATTGTGTCAATCCGAATTGCCGGATAAACCGCTTTCTGTAGCCGTGATCCGTCTGGCTCCGGTGGATTATCACCGTTACCACTTTCCGTGTGATTGCACCATGGCAGCAACTCCGCAGCTGGTTGCCGGCAAATACCATTCCGTGAATCCGGTGGCATTGCTTCGCCGCCCCGATCTTTTTGTGGAAAATACCCGGCAGATCAGTGTGCTTGAATCTCCCCGGTGTGGCATTTTCCGGATGATCGAAGTCGCCGCTTTCGGTGTCGGTTCCATCGTTCAGAGTGCCGGAGTCGGGACTTTTGCTAAAATGGATGAAAAAGGCTGTTTCAAATTCGGCGGTTCTACGGTCATATTGGTTTTCGATGATGAAAAGGTCAAATTCGATGATGATTTGCTGAAATATTCTGCACAGGGAATGGAAGTTCAGGTGCGTTGCGGATCAAAATTGGCGGTATTCTGTTGAAAATACGCTGTTTTTACTTGAATTATTAAGCAATTGACTGTATAGTATGAAATTAATTATTATTTTGTGAGATAAGGAGTATTTTAGATATGGATTCGAAAGTCAATGCTGATTACTGTGCCAATGACTATATGTCAGAGGCACTTTTGCGCGATTTGCAGTTGTCGCGCTTACAGAAAATGGTTCGCCATTCCTACGATAATGTGGCTCTTTTCCGCAGCCGGATGGATGAACGCAATATCAAACCGGAAGATATCAAAACTCTCAAAGATATCAATAAACTGCCGTTTTGTGTAAAAACCGACTTGCGTGATACCTATCCCTTTGGTCTGTGCGCAGTTCCGATGAGCGATATCGTCCGGCTGCATGCCTCCAGCGGTACCACCGGAAAAGCAACCGTTGTAGGCTACACCAGATATGACCAGGATATTTGGGCCGAGTGTGTGGCCAGATGCCTTTCCATGGCAGGCGTCGGCAAGGATGATATCATTCAGATCGCCTACGGCTACGGCCTCTTCACCGGCGGTCTCGGCGCAC
>JAZRNP010000336.1:0-2930 GCA_045648225.1 Victivallaceae bacterium
GATGATGCGCGAAGCTGTCGCCATCGTTGCCGGACGGGCCCAGTTGGAGGCTTCCGGCGGAATCACTCTGGAACGTTTGCCCCGTATCGGTAAGATCGGTGTTGACTTTGTCTCTTCCGGTGCATTGACCCATTCGGTGAAATCGATGGATATCTCTCTGGATATCGAGGTGATTAAATGATCGGGCATCTGTCCGGAGTTTTACTTGAAAAAGATTTTTCCGGCTGTTTGCTGGATGTCAACGGTGTCGGTTACGAAGTGGCGATACCGCTTTCGACATTTGATAAACTCCCTCTGGAAAACGAACGGGTCTCGCTTTTTATCCATACTCAGGTGAGAGAGGATGCGATCACTCTTTTCGGTTTCGCCAGTCGGGATGAACGGATTTTGTTCCGAAAACTGATCGATGTTTCAGGTGTCGGAGGCAAGCTGGCTCTCAATGTGTTGAGTTCCATGCCGGTATCAACTTTCTGCGCAGCAGTGGATGCCGGCGATGTCAAGGCGTTGAGCCGCATAAGCGGTATCGGTAAACGTACCGCTGAAAGACTGCTGGTCGAGCTCAAAGGGCGGATCGATTCAGCTTCCGGAGCCGTCAGTGCAGTCTCCGGGAACAGCGAAGCCGCTGATGCCTGTACTGCGTTGGAACAGCTCGGATTTAAACGGGATGCGGTCAATAAGGCAGTAAATGCACTGCTGGCTGAATTGCCGGCAGCGGAATGTACCGCAGAAAACCTGCTCCGCAAGGCTCTGGGTAAGCTCAATTCCGGTAAGTAAATTTAAATTTTGGAGAATACAGTAATGAGAGAACAATGGGGAAGTCGCTGGGGCTTCATTTTTGCGGTGGCAGGTTCTGCCGTCGGCTTGGGTAATATCTGGAAATTTCCGTATGTCTGCGGTATGAATGGCGGCGGAGCTTTTGTTCTGCTTTATCTGCTCTGCGTGCTGGTGGTCGGATTCCCGCTGCTGCTTGCCGAATTGACTTTGGGACGTGCCGCTCAGAGCAGTACCGTCGGAGTATTCAAGAAACTGGCTAAGGTCCGGACTTTGTTGTCGGATTGTTTCGGAGCTTTGCTGGTCATCGGCGGCAGTTCATTGCTGCTGTTCGGCAAAATCGGATACGGTTCTTTTGTGCTGCTCGCCGGTATTGCGTTCCTGATTCTGGGATGGCGTACGATCGGTTATGTGAGCGGCATGGTCATCCCGGTGATCATCACCGGATATTACGGCGTTATCGGCGGCTGGACACTGCTCTACATGGGAAAAGCATTTCTGGGACAGCTCAGTTTTACCGATCCGGCCGGAGCCAGTGCAGCAATGCATCCCATTGCTGAAGCATCCGGCAATATGATGTGGCCGGTGATCGGATGCACCGTTGTGTTCATGGTTCTGTGTGCTGCGATTTGTTTTTCCGGTGTCCGTAAAGGTATCGAACGGTGGTCAAAAGTGCTGATGCCGCTGTTGTTTGTGTTGCTGGTCGTCTTGATTTTGCGGGGAGTTTCACTGCCGGGAGCGGAGAAAGGTTTGAAATTTTTCCTCTCTCCGGATTTTTCCAAGCTCTCGGCGAACAGTGTTATTGCTGCGATGGGACACTCCTTTTTCTCCCTTTCTCTGGGTATGGGTATTGTGCTTACCTACGGCAGCTACCTCGGTCGTAAAGAGAATCTGGTCAAATCTGCAATCAGCGTGCTGGCGTTGGATACCATGGCGGCGATGATGGCGGGATTGGCGATTTTCCCGGCAGTATTTGCCATGGGATTCAAGGAAACCAGCGGCCCGGTGCTGGTCTATGAGACTTTACCGGCGGCATTCAACCATCTTCCCGGCGGCTGGCTGTGGAACGGTTTGTTTTTCATGATGATCGCCGTTGCCGCTTTCACCAGTGAGATGAGTCTGCTGGAACCCCCGACCCAGATCCTGGTCGATGAATTCAAAATGAAACGCCGCAAAGCGGTTGCTCTGGTTGCGGTTATCTGTATCGCGCTCGGCGTGGTCTGTTCTCTGGCGATGAGCAACTGGAACCGTCTGCCTGAACTCCGGGATTTCCTGCTGACCGTCTGGGATGGTGAAATCTCTCCGTCACTCTTTTTGACTCTGGATAATTTCAGCTGTAACTGGCTGCTGCCGCTGTGCGGTTTGATACTGTCGATCTATGTCGGCTGGATTTGGGGTGTCCGCAAGGCTCTCAAAGAGATGCGGCAGGGAACCCAAGGCGGAGTCAACGGCAACTTGTGGCTGATTATCTCCGGTATCAGGGATGATTCCGGTTCCGGCGGCCGTAAGGTGAGTCTGTTTTCGCTGGCGGTTCTGTGGGGTTTCTTTGTCCGCTTTATCACTCCGGCTATGGTGTTTGCAGCGTTCCTCAATGCTGCCGGAATCTGAACAGTTTTGATCGGCTGCAGAAATGAAATATATCGGTGCTCATGTTTCAATCTCCGGCGGGGTGGAAAATGCCCCGCTCAACGCGGCATCCCTCGGCGCAACGGCATTTGCGCTGTTTACCAAAAATCAGCGTCAGTGGAGTGCACCCGGATATTCTGAAGAACAGATTTCCGCATTCAAAGAGAACTGCCGCAAATATAATTTTTCTCCGGCACAGATTCTGCCGCATGACAGTTATCTGATCAATCTCGGTCAGCCGGATAAAGAAAAACGCAGCAAAGCCCTCAACGCGTTCATCGACGAATTGACCCGTTGTTCTCAACTCGGTCTTGACCGGTTGAATTTTCATCCCGGAAGCACTTTGAAACTGGTGAGCGAAAGCGAGGGCTGCCGGATTATCGGAGAAACCGTCCGCGCTGCTCTGGATGAGGTTCCGGGAGTGACTGCGGTCTTTGAGAATACTGCCGGACAGGGCAGTAATCTCGGATATGATTTTGATCAGCTCGCCGCAATGAAGTCGGATCGTAGCCATGTCGTTCTGTGAGCCAAGG
>JAZRNP010000337.1:0-6769 GCA_045648225.1 Victivallaceae bacterium
TATCACCAGCACAAAAGTATAAATACGCTCATCCATCATGCGGTCGATCTCCGGGCGACTGATCGATACCGGAGCGGTGAACATCGGAGGGAAAAACGCATCACTTATGCGCTTGGACAACTGGGAATTGTCTTCATCGACAACAGCTATCGCCGCATGAGTAAGCGAATCCGGAGTTGCCTGATAGGAAACATATACCCCGACCGAAAACGAATAGATGATCAGACCGATCAGAAGATAATCCCGGAAAAGCCCCTGCAATTCCTTGACTCCGAGCCGGAAGATATTTTTCAAAGTATACATATTACGAATCCTGTTTTTTCAGCAGCATTATACCGATTGAACTGATAATTGGAACCGTGACTGCCAATATCAGTATCTCCGGATGAAGATCGCTGAAGTTCAACGCCTTGTTGAATACACCCCGGCTCACCAGCAGCATATAGGTCGTCGGATAAATCATCCCGATGATCCGGGCAATACCGCTTTGAGTTGCGACCGGATTGGTCATGCCGCACATCTGAACCGACGGCAGAATCGTACCCAGCATGGTGAGAAAAATAACTGCGATCTGACTGCGGGTGACCGAGGATGCCAGAAGCCCCATGGAGGTCGAAATAAAGCAGTAAAGAAAGAGTGCCAGCAGCAATGTCCAAATACTTCCCTTTACCGGAACATCAAAGATCGAAACTGCCATTGTCAGCATCAGCAATGCACTGCCGCAGGCAAATATCAGATAGGGTATCTGCTTGCCCAGCATGAATTCAGCCCGGCTCAACGGAGAAACATACAAATTGATGATTGAGCCGGTCTCCTTTTCCCGGACGACCGCCAGTGCCGCCAGAATCGCCGGAATCATCAGCAGCAGAATGGGAATCACCGCCGGCACCATGGCAGGCAGACTGCGGACATCGGGATTATACCGGTAACGCACCTGCATTTCAGCACCGCTTGACGATACGGTTTCACTTTGCTTCCGGGCGTAATTTTCAAGCCATTCATTATGGATTGAGTTGATGTAACCATTGATCGTTTCCGCTCTGGAAGGCATGGCTCCGTCAACATAAAACGCAACCTCCGGACTCCGCCCGGCGGCAATATCTTTTCCGAATCCCGGCGGAATATCCACCACTAAATTCAATTCTCCGCTCCGGAGTCTCCGGTCAATTTCCGCATAATTACTCACCGGAGGATGTTCCTTGAAATACCTTGATCCGGCAATGGACAGAATGTAATTATTACTGCTTTGAGTGTGATCGTTGTCCAACACGGCAAAGGTGAGATCTTCAACATCCATATTGATACCGAATCCCATTACCAGCATCAATATCAGTGCGCCGAAAAGTGCCAGCGTCGCCCGGATCGGGTCCCGCATCAGTTCCAGACATTCGCGTCGGCAGCAGCACATCATCCGGGATATGCTGAATTTTGAATTCAGCCAATTGGCAAAACGGCCGGTTTTCTGTGCGGATGCACCCGAAGATGCGTGATTCTCTGAAACCGCACCGGCAATCGCCGCAGCATCGGGAGCACTGTCACCACCGGCATCTTCCAGATAACCGATAAAAGCCGCCTCCAGAGAATCCGCTTTGCGGGCGGCGATCAGATTTTCCGGACTGTCGCAAGCCAGTGATTTACCGGCGTGCATCAGAGATATCCGGTCACAACGGGCGGCTTCATTCATAAAGTGAGTGGTGACAAAAATGGTGACTTTGTCATTTCGCGCCAGATCGATTATCAATTCCCAGAACAGATCCCGGGCGACCGGATCAACTCCGGATGTCGGCTCGTCCAGGATAAGTATTTGCGGACGGTGAATCACTGCCGCCGCCAGCGACAATCGTTGTTTGATACCCAACGGCAATGCAGAAGGCAGAACTTCTGAACAGCTGTTGAGCTGAAACTTGTCCATCATCTCCTTTACCCGGGAACCGACTTCCGCTTCCGGGACCCGGCACAACCGGGCGTAAAGCATCAGATTCTGTCTGACTGTCAATTCATTGTAAAGCGAAAACAACTGAGTCATATATCCCAGATTGAGTCGGGTTTCCATACTGTCGGCATCGACCGGTTTTCCGAAAAGTTCAGCGGCTCCTTCGCTGGCCGGGAGCAGTCCGGTAAGCATTCGCATCGTAGTGGTTTTGCCACAGCCGTTGGAACCGAGAAAACCGAAAATTTCTCCCTTGCGGATTTTGAAACTGACATGATCGACCGCAGTAAAAGAGCCGAACTTTTTCGTCAAACCATCAGCTTTGATCGCAATTTCTGCATTTGCATTTGTATCAAAGGGCGGTACGGTGAGATCCTTGTGCCCGGCCCGCTTTTCCGGAGGCAGCAGCTGAATAAAAGCGGCATCAAGATTATCTTTGCCGGTACGTTCCAGCAGCTCTGCCGGAGTTCCGACAGCGAGGATCCGGCCGTCATTGACGGCGACCAGAGTATCAAATCTCTGCGCTTCATCCATGTAAGCTGTGGCGACAATGATACCCATCCGGGGCATCACGCTGCGGATACTGTCAACGAGATCCCAGAACTGACGTCTTGCCAGCGGATCAACGCCGGTAGTCGGTTCATCCAGCACCAGAAGATCCGGATCGTGAATAAGCGAACAGCACAACCCGAGCTTCTGTTTCATACCCCCGGAAAGCTTCCCGGCCGGACGGTCAAGAAACGGATACAACCCGGTACTCCGGGTCAGAATGTCGATCCTTTTACGCCGTTCAGCGGCATTGTGCCCGAAAAGCGAACCGAAAAATTGCAAATTCTCCTCCACCGTCAATGTGAAGTAAAGATTTTTACCCAATCCCTGCGGCATATAAGCGATGCGGGGGCAGACCCGATCCCGGTGACTTTTATCCGCCATATTGCCGCCGAGCACAATGACCGTGCCCTGCTGCACAGCCCGGGCTCCGGTTACCAGTGAAAGCAGTGAAGATTTACCGACACCATCCGGTCCGATCATGCCGGTCAATTTTCCGGCAACAATATCCAGAGAAACATCATCCAGAGCCAGAGTTTCCCCGTAACGCAAAGTGACGTTGCGCAGTGAAACGAAATCGTTTCCGATGGTGGATTCAGAGTGATTGTTCATTTGGCTTCAGCGGATTTTTCCTGCGGACTTTTGAGAAATTCCGGCCATTTGGCATTGGGATCGATTTTGACATACGCAACTCCGGGAAGACCGGTTTTGACATATTCAATATATTTTCTCAGCAATTCCGGAGCAATTTTGGCCTTGATCCGGAACATGAGTTTCTGACGTTCGGTCTGAGTTTCAACCGTTTTGGGAGTGAACTGCGCAACATCAGCAACAAAAGTGATCCGGGCCGGGATCGCCACATCAGGCAGAGCATCCAGAATAATCCGGGCATCAGCACCGATAGCCACCTTGCCGGCGACACCTTCTGGCAGAAAGAAGGTCATGTAAACATCAGTCAGATCGACCAGATTGAGCACCCGGCCGCCGGCACTGATGACTTCACCGGCTTCAGCGATGCGGTACTGCACCCGGCCGTCAATGGGGGCGGTAAGGCGGCTGTCATCCACATCGGCCTGAATCCGGGCGATTTCAGCAGCCATCGCCTGGATATTGGCATCGGCACCGGCGGCATCGGCAATGGCGGAATTGACTTCAGCTTCGGCCTGTTTGACTGATGCCTGAGCGGCAGCAAGTTCTGCTTCAGCCGTTAAAAAAATGGTTTCGTCATTATCATAGGCCTGTGAACTGATGGCTTGGGTCTGAAGCAGCTGCTTGGCCCGTTCGTACCGCTTTTTAGCGTTGGCGGCATTGCTGGACTTCTGCTTGACCACGGCTTTTGCCGCCTCAAGTTCACCTTTTTTGACCTCGATCTTGGCTTTGGCACTGGCAGCGGAAGTCACTGACTGACGATGTTTGGCTTTGGCGATATCAAGTTCGGCGTTGAGAACATTGGTCTGCATCTGGGCAAGGAGCTGACCCTTTTTGACCAGAGTGCCATCTTCGACGAGGATCCGGTCGATACGTTCGGCGATTTTTGAAGCGACATCGACTTCAGTTGCCTCCAGACGTCCGTTACCCATGGCGATTCCGGGGATATGTGTACGGGAATTATTCAGCCAGGTGCGATATCCGAAATATCCCAATCCGGCGACGCAGCACAAACTCATGACAATAATTATTTTTTTCATAAAAATCCTTTCTGAAAAATATGAAACTCAAGACAACTGTAAATATAACTCATTCGGATGAAAAATCCAGTTATGCCGGCCACTTTCCGGAGAAATATAACAAATGGTATCCGCTTTTCAAATCATGACGGCATAAAAAAACGTTGACCGGAGCAATATTCCGAATCAACGTTTTTTCACTGTCAGTTGTTACTGCTCAGCAGGCTGATCTTCCGGGGTGTCCTGAGCTTCAGGAGCCTCGGGAGCTTCCGGAGCATCAGTTTTTTTCTCCGGTTTATCTTCTTTGGCCGGTTTTTCCTGACCGGGGATGGGAATCTCTTTTTTGCATTTCGGGCAAATGATCTTCACCGGCTTCTCGGCTTTTTCATTTTTTGCTTCTTTGCCCTTTTTCTTTTTGTCTTTTTTCTTCTTGGACTTCTTTTTCTTTTTATCTTTTTTATTGTCGAGCTTCACCTTTTTGCCGCAGCCCGGACATTCCAGAGAAGAGGGCAGCTTGTCCTTTTTTGCCTTTGCCGGAGCAGAATATGCAGGAATAACGATGCCGCAAAGGAGCAGCACCAACAGCAGTTTACGTACAAATTTCATCATATTTCCCCTGAAATTGTTGTTGGATTTTACGACTGACTTAAAATAACTCCGCAAAAGAAATTTTTCAAGCCGGTTCTTTTCTGAAAAATTGAAATAATGGTTGTTTATGCTATATTAGCAGGAAAACAACAATTCAGGAGAGATACACTGATGAAACATTTGTTCGGTCTTTTTTTTGTTTTTTCGGTTGTTGTTACCGCAGCGGAGCCTGCCGGGATTCAACAGATGCTCCGCAACGGGAACATTAAATGCGAAGGCAGCTGGAGCGGTCATCTGCAGGGTGTGGCGTTTGACGGAAAAGATAAGTTGTACTGGGTGTTCAACCGCCATCTGGTTCAAACGGGAACCGACGGGAAGTTGCTCAATGCCACCATGCTTAAAAATGAAGCCGGCAAATTGGACCACGGCGGCTCTCCCTGTTATGCCAACGGCAAAATTTATGTCCCGTATTGCGGAAGCGGGTTCAATACAGAGCTGAATGGAAAACCCTCTTACAACTTTATTCAGGTCTATGATGAAAAAGATCTTTCGCTGATAAAAAGTCACAGCATTCCCGATCTCGTTTACGGAGCCGGGGCAATCACCTTTGCCGACGGGAAATTTTTTGTTGCCGGAGGGAGACCTGCGAATATGCCCGGAAATACGGTCTATGAATATTCCCCTGAATTCAAGCTGTTGAAAAAACATCCCCTGGAATTCAACTCCCATATGGGTATCCAGAGCATGACTTTTGACGGTAAAAATTTCTGGTTCGGTTGTTACAGTGTCCGTACCGGAGCAGCGTTCCGTACCGGACGGGATTTCAAGGTCAACGGATATTACAATTTCCACGGAGCTTACGGGATGGTTCCATTGAATAATCGGAAAATAGTTATTGCCGCGCCGGATTACAGCAGAAAGGCCAGCGGCCGTGCCACAGTGACAGACCTCGGTAAAACGAAGCTGACCGTTGTCCGTCTGGAACTGGATAAGGATGGCAGAATATTTTACAACGGCAAGGAGTTGTCCCACATCCAGCTGCCGGGAAAATTGAAACCGTTCCGCCGCAAACACATCATCATATCCACTCCGAAGGAACTTCCCGCAGAGAAACTGGTCCAAGCGGTATCCGTGATTTCTCAGGTGATAAGTTCCGATTTTGAAATTGTATTACAATAAAACAGTCAGGAGTAAATTTATGAAAAATCGTCTTTCCATTGTTTCTGCAGCACTAAGCGCACTCTTTTCTGCAGGCTGCATCTGCGGAACTCCTGCAGAGAGTGACCCGGAATTGTTCAAAACAAAAAGTACAAATATGAATCGTTATGCCGGTGTGATGCCGGAAAGAGTCCGCACCATCGCCTTTATTTCGCCCGGTTCCACACCGCATGAATTGCACCGCAAAGGCATCGAACTGCTCCGGCAGGCCGGTTACAACGTAAAAGTGATGCCCCACGCATTTGCCCGTCAGAAAGATATCAATCAGCCGCCGCTGGAGGGAAAACTTGCCGATTTTTATGCGGCATGGAATGACACCGAAGTGGATATGATCCTCTGTGTCCGCGGCGGCATGGGAACTGAAACACTTCTCGACCATCTGGATTGGGGAAAGTTGAAAAAACGCCCGGAACTCTATGTGCAGGGATACAGTGATGCTACTTTGCTGGTATGTGCGCTGTTAACCAAAGGTAACGGCCATCCGATCGCAGGTTCCATGTCGGGTTCCCTGCCCGGACTTACCGATGACAGTATTGAAGCGATGAAAAAGGTCAATCACGGCGAAACACTTGGCCCGATTCCGGTTCGGACGCTGATCCCCGGAGATTGTCGGGGGTTCCCCGTCGGCGGTTCCTTGTATAAGCTCAGCCGAATTGCCACAAAAGATTACTGCCCCGATATGACCGGTAGAATAATCTTTATCGAAGGTGCCAACATCACAACGGAACAGATCCGGGAAAAACTTTACGGATTGCTTGAAAACAAATTTTTTGCCAAAGCCTCCGGAGTGGTATTCTGCCAGTTCACCAGAAGCGGT
>JAZRNP010000338.1:0-11920 GCA_045648225.1 Victivallaceae bacterium
CGGGTGGAATGATGTTCTTTATTATTGTTATGTCATCACCCGGATATTGCAGAGCAGAGGGCAACTGCCGCCGGGATATATTGTCCGTCCTCCCAATGAAGCTGAATGGGAATATGCCGCCAACAATGCCTGGCTGGGCAAAGATACCGCACCGCTGGAAGAGCGGGCGGTCATTAGTAAAAATTCCAACGGCAGGAGTTATCCTCCGGGCAGCAAAAAGCCTAACCGTCTCGGCATAAATGACATTTACGGCAATGTCAGCGAATTTGTTTCTCCGATTGAAAAAACTTCCCGGGCCAATACCGTTATTCTGCGCGGCGGCTCCTATTTGAGTACGGAGAAACGCTGTTATGAGCGGATCGAATACCTTAAATTTCAAAATATCCCTTATGATATCGGTTTCCGTATTGCCATTGCGCCCGGAGATCTTTCCTGGTTTGACCGCAACTTTTTCATCAACGGCCCGGCCCGGGCGGAGAGCAAAGATAAAATTTATGAACTTATCGGCGGATATTATGCCATATTTGACCGGCACAGTGCCGGGATGATGGCACAGCTTCTCGGCGGCAGACTGGCCGAAATCGAAACCGGAGAGGAAATGGAATTTTTGCGGAAGCATATTTCGCTGGCATTTTCCAGTTGGGGATGCTTTATCGGCGGGCAAAAGGTGAACGGCAAATGGCAATGGATAAGCAGCGGCAAAGAGATCGATCACGGGACGTGGCAAAAATCTTCGCTGCTTCCCGGAAAGTACGATGTTCTGCTTCTTAAAAGCCGGAAATTCACAGCGGTTGACAGATCGTTCAACGGAGCAATTTTTTTGTGCGAATGGGATAAAAAAGATTATCCGAACCGCAACAGAAAGTTGTATTCCAAAGAGCCATTACCGATGGTCAAACGCAGGTTTACTGTCGGAGAACGGGAATTTCTGCTGATCGATTCCCATACAGATTGGGTCGGAGCTTCCCGGATCTGTGAACTTCTCGGGGGGCGTCTCGCAGTTCCCGATACGCCCGAACTGCGCAAAGTGATGATCGAAAAACTGGCAGATCTGCGCAATCATAAAATCATGCTTGGCGGTTTTACCAAAAGAAATAAACACTACTTTTTAAATGGTAAACTTATCGATTTTCCGCTGAAAAAAGATAATAAAATGGTGATCCCGACTGCCAATTACAACTATTTGACTCTCCAAAACGGCGAATTTATTACCGCTCAATCGGGCAGTATGTTTTTATGTGAAATACCGGCCAGATACTCTTCGTCAAACTGACGGTAACCGGCGATGATTTTTTTCAACTTTTTCACGCACCGGGAACGGATGCCGTAGATGGTATTTGCACTTTTCCGGGTGACGGCACTGACCTCTGCCACCGTACGGTGTTGAAACATCAGCATATAAAACGCCTGATAGGTCACGGTGTCGACTGATGAACGCAGATCTTCAAGTGCCCGGCTCATCAGATATTCGTTCCACTCCTTCATGCAGGCGGCATCTACATCGGCGGGATACTCTTCCGAGAATTCAATGGCCGGATTTTTCCGGTCATCCCGCAGGATCTTGAGCGAAAGCAATTCAGCGATTTTGCCGATATAACTCCGGAACTTTCCCCGGTTCGGATCGTAGACAAAACGGTCCATTTTTTTCCAGAATATCAGCATGACTTCGACCATCAGATCGTCACATTCTGCAGTGCTCAGTCCCCGCTGAGCACCGATATGATGGATCATTTTCACATAACGGCGGTGAAAATCAAACCATGCCGTTTCATCTCCGGAACGGATCCGGTCGAGAAACGAACTCCTGGTCCCGAAAGAACTTACTTTAAATCCTGACAGCAAGGTATCGGCTAACATAAACAATCCACAGTTGAGACAAAAACATATTCACATTAAAATTACTATCCGAACGGCATTTTGTCAAGGGAGGAAAATGCGATATCTTCTAAAAAAAGAGCGTAATCTGCCATGCGCTGTTCCCGGGATAATCGCAGTACCCGCTGACACTTGAAAAAAGCTTCGCTTTGTGGTATATTATCTGTGAGTACAGTTTTGAAATCGTCCCATAGGGACGTATCACATTTTTTAACCCAACGGCATTTCCGTCATTCGGTGGGGATGTCTGAAAATCAGGTAGTGCGAAATGCAGGAAGATTTCTCTTTTCTGAACAAAATCGGACGTGAACCCGGCAACCTTATCAAAGGTTTGCAGGCAATTCAATCTGCGTACGGTTATGTTTCTGATGATGCGATCCGGTTTGCCGCCGAATATTTCGGCCGGCCGGAAGCGGACGTGGAGGGCGTGATCAGTTTCTATGCCCAGTTCAAGCGGGTCAAACCCGGTAAATACAAAATCGCTGTGTGCGACGGCACCGCCTGTCACCTCAAGGGAGCTCCTCTTATTCACACCTGGCTCAATCAGGAACTGGGACTCAATCCCGGCGAAACTGCTCCCGATGGTGTTTTTTCACTCGAAACAGTCGCCTGTCTCGGATGCTGCAGTCTTGCTCCTGTGATGAGTGTCAACGGCAAAGTACATGCCAAACTTGACCGCCGTACCATGATGAAAATTCTCAAGGAGTATGCTGCAAAATGATCTCCCCCGATATCAAACAGATCAAAATCGGTCTCGTCAGCTGCGGTATCGCCGCCGGAGGAGAAGCCGTTTATCAGGAGTTGCTCAACGCTGCCGGAAATATTCCCGTGATCAAGGTCGGCTGCCTCGGACACTGCTACGCTGAACCGTTGGTTGAAGCCGTGCTCAACGACGGCTCTTCAGTTTTTTACAACAACGTTCCAGGAACCGCCGCCGCAGTTGAAAATATCCTCGCTCTCGGCGAATCCGGCCGTTTCACCATTCCCGCCAAACGTAAAGCCAAAGAGCTGGTCAAGGTTCTGGCCATGGCCGGAAATATCGATCCGGTGAATTTTGACGATTACGTCCGCTGCGGCGGTTACGAAGGATTGAAAAAAGCTCTCACCATGCCTCCCGAAGCTGTGGTCGGAGAGGTTAAACTTTCCGGTCTGCGCGGCCGGGGAGGCGGCGGTTTTTCCACCGGCATGAAGTGGAGCTTCCTCGCCGCCAAAAATTCCGATGAAAAAGTTATCGTCTGTAACGCCGACGAAGGTGACCCCGGTGCATTTATGGACCGTTCGCTCATGGAAAGCGTTCCCCATCAGGTGCTCGAAGGTATGCTCATCGCTGCTCACGCCACCGGAGCCGCCAAACTCATCATCTACTGCCGGGCTGAATATCCGATGGCGATCGATCACCTCAATATCGCCATCAGCCAGATCAAAGAACACAAACTCAATATCATCGGCAACCGGGAAGTCGATATCTACATCAAAGAGGGTGCCGGAGCCTTTGTCTGCGGCGAAGAGACCGCTCTTATCGCTTCCCTCGAAGGTCAGCGCGGTATGCCCCGTTTCCGTCCGCCGTTCCCGACCGACAGCGGCTACATGGGACATCCGACGATGATCAACAACGTGGAAACTTTCGGCAATGTACCGCTTATTCTGCGTGAAGGCGGTGCTGAATTCGCCAAAGTTGGAACTGACGGCAGCAAGGGAACCAAAATTTTTGCTCTCGCCGGTGACCTGGAATATCCCGGGCTGGTCGAAGTCCCCATGGGAACCACCATCTCCGAAATCGTTTTTGATATCGGCGGAGCTGATCCGGAAAAGGTCAAAGCCGTTCAGACCGGCGGACCTTCCGGCGGATGTATTCCCAAAGATATATTCGACACTCCGGTGGATTACGATTCTCTGCGTTCACTGGGTGCGATCATGGGCTCCGGTGGTATGATCGTCATCGGCAACGACCGCTGCATGGTCGAAACGGCCCGTTACTTCCTTGACTTCACCCACCGCGAAAGCTGCGGCAAATGTACTTTCTGCCGTGTCGGTACCACAAGAATGTTCGAGATCCTTGAACGCATCGTTGCCGGTAAAGGCTGCGAAGCCGATCTCGATACCCTTGAAGAGCTCGGCAACAAGATCAAGGCCGGTTCGCTCTGCGGTCTGGGACAGACTGCCCCCAATCCGGTGCTGGCCACCTTGCGCTACTACCGGGATGAATACCTTGAACACGTCAACGACAAAAGCTGCCGTGCCGCCCAGTGCAATGCCCTCAGCGACATCGTGCTCGATCAGAGCAAGTGCGTAAAATGCAAACTCTGTCTGCGCAGTTGTCCGGTCGAAGCGATTTCAGCTGATTTTGTCATCGATTCCGATAAATGCACCCGGTGCAACAGCTGTGTTGATATCTGTCCCAAGAAAGCGATCCGCCGCATAGCAAAAGGAGAAAACAAGTAATGAGTATTGAATTTTTTCTCGACGGCAAGGCGGTGACTGCTGAAGCCGGTCAGACAATAATGGATGCCGCCCGGGCCAACGGAATCAATATCCCCGGTCTCTGCGGCGACCCCAGAATTTCCAAAACCACCAGCTGCTTTGTCTGCGTGGTCAAAGATAAGAAAACCGGTAAATTTCTGCCGGCGTGTTCCGCCCGTCCCGCTCCCGGTCAGGAGATCGAAGTCACCTCTCCGGAAGTTCTGGATATGCGCCGTACTGCTCTGGAACTGCTCCTGAGCGAACACAATGGCGACTGCGAAGCCCCCTGTACCATCGCCTGCCCTGCTCATGCACAGGTGGAAGAGTATGTCCGGGCCATCGCCAACGGTGAATTTGAAAAAGGTTTGAAGATCATTATGGAACGCATCCCGATGCCGATGAGCGTCGGCCGGGTCTGTCCCCGTTTCTGCGAAAAACAGTGCCGCCGCAATATCGATGGCAAGCCGGTGGCGATCAATGAATTCAAACGTTATGCTGCGGATCAGTGTTTTGATTCTTTCAACGAAGATCTGCCGGAGCTTTGCGGTAAAAAGATCGCAGTTATCGGCGGCGGTCCTGCAGGTCTTTCTGCTGCCTACTATCTCAGACGACAGGGTTTTGCTGTCACCGTCTACGATGCTGAAGCAAAGTTCGGCGGTATGACCCGTTTCGGCATTCCTGAATACCGTCTGCCCAAAGCCATTCTGGATCGCGAAATTGCCCACTTCGCCAATATGGGAATCACTATGGTTCCCGGTATGAAACTCGGCGGCAATCTCTCTCTTGAAGAAGTTCAGAAATCCAGCGATGCTGTCGTTATTGCTGTCGGCTGTTGGAAAGCTTCCGGATTGCGCTGCGAAGGCGAAGAACTCGCCACTTCCGGTATCGGATTCCTCTACAACATCGCAACCAACAACAATACTGCTCCCAATCCCGGCAAAACTCTGGTCATCGGTGGCGGCAATACCGCCATGGACTGCGTGCGCAGCAGTGTCCGTCTCGGCAGCAGCGATGTGACCTGTATCTACCGCCGTACCGAAGCGGAAATGCCCGCTGAAAAAATCGAAATCGCTGAAGCTAAAGAGGAGGGTGTCAAGTTCCAGTTCCTCACCGCTCCTGTGAAATTGGAAAAACGCGGCGACAAGCTGGTGCTCAGTTGTTTAAAAATGGAACTCGGTGAACCCGATGCTTCCGGCAGACGCAAACCGGTCGCTGTTCCCGGCAGCGAATTTGAAATCGAAGCCGATACCGTTATCGGTGCCATCGGTCAGGGTACTGCCGCTCCCGCCGGACTTCCGGTCGATCGTTACGGCAATCTGGCAGTGAAAGAGGGTTCCACCCGGGTCGCTGACGGAATTTATGCCGCCGGTGACTGCGCTTACGGTGCGGCAACGGTGGTCGAAGCTCTCGCTTCCGGACGGCAGGCGGCTCTGGAAATTGCTGAAGATATTCTCAATATCCCTGCTCCCAAAGAAAACAGTGTGTTCATTTCCCGCGGCAAGTGGCAGGATATGAATAAAGAAGATGTGGTCGTTCTGCGGGACGATCTTTCCGATGATCCCCGTCTTGAACTCAAGTTCATCCCCATTGAAGAACGCCGCAGCACATTCAAAGAGGTCTGTGCCACCGCCACCGCTGATGAGCTCGCCGCCGAGGGCAAACGCTGTATCGAATGCAGCTGTTCCGACAAAGGTGACTGTAAACTCCGGAAATTCGCCGACGAAGCCGGATGCCGTGCCAATGCCTATCCCGGAGCCCGTCAGGTTGCCAGTTACGATGTCCGTCATCCGGAAATCATTCAGGATCGCGGCAAATGCGTCAAGTGCGCCGTTTGTGTCAAGGTCTGTAAAGAGGTGGTCAATCAGTCACTGCTTTCTTTGCAAAAACGCGGTTTCCAGTCGATGATCGGAACTGCTTTCAACGCCGGTCTGCCTCTTTCCTGCAAGGATTGCGGCAAATGTATTGAAAGCTGCCCGACCGGTGCTCTGGATTGGCGCAAAAAGAGATAAAACCAAGATGATTCACGGTAAACGTGCCCGGATTGTTACTCTCGGATGCCGTCTCAACCATGCCGATACGGCATTGTTGACGGCCCGACTGGAGGATTCCGGTTATACATTGTGTGATGATCCGGCACTTCCGGTGGATCTGATTCTGGTCAACACCTGCGCAGTTACCGCTGAAGCTGAAGCCAAAAGCCGGAGACAGATCCTCCGGTTGCGCCGTGAACACCCGGAAGCACAGATCATTGCCGCCGGATGTGCAGTCGAGGTCAATTCCAAAGCTCTGCAGGATGCCGGGGCGGCATTGACCTTGACCAATCCGGATAAAAAAGGGGATTTTTTCAATCCTTCCGGCATCAAAAGCCGTGATGGAATGGTGGAAAACTTCTGTGAAAAGAGTTTTTCCAGCTTTCCTTTCCGTTCCCGGGCGTTCATCAAAGTGCAGGAGGGGTGCGATAATTTCTGTTCCTACTGCATTGTTCCGGTGGTACGGGGAGCTTCCCGTTCCCGGGATCTGGAAGAGGTCATCGCTGATTGCCGCAAAAATATTGCCGCCGGATTTCCGGAGATCGTTTTGACCGGAGTCAATACCTGCAACTACTTTGATCACGGCTGTGATCATGCCGGATTGATTGAAAAAGTCAGTGCAGTTGAAGGAGATTTCCGGATCCGTTTAAGTTCAACAGAACCTCATCCCGGAGATCTGTCGATCCCGGAATTGATTTCCGGGAATCCGAAAGTATGCCGTTTCCTCCATCTCTCCATGCAGCATGGTTCTGACCGCATATTGAAGTTGATGAACCGCCGTTATGATGCCGGAGAGTTTGCGGAGTTCGCCTTAAAATGCAAGAAAATCGTTCCGGATATTCATCTGGGAACCGATTTCATCGTCGGATTTCCGGGCGAAACTGAGAAAGATTTCAGTGAAGCAATGGAAGTTGTGAAAAGTATCGGATTTGCCAATATTCACTGTTTTGCTTATTCGCCCCGGCCGGGAACTGCGGCAGCGTCCATGCCGGGCAGAGTCCACCCCGATGCGGTCAAAGAACGGATGGCGGAATTGCGGAAAATTGCAGCCGGATCCGCCCGTGATTTTGCAGTTTCTCAGTACGGTAAAAGTGCTCCGGTCATTTTTGAACGGTGTGTAAAAGGACGTGCCCATGGGTGGAGTGACCACTATCTGGCGGTTTCAGTTCCGGAAAACAGTGTCACTATCGGCCGGATTACCGAAGTGAAACTTTCCGCTGAAAACATTGTATCCGGAGCGGATTTACCTTGACAAAGACGGTGATGCGGGATATTTTATAGAAACGTTTGGAGAATCTGTATGAAACTGTTGATAAATATTTTACCTGCTTTGGTGCTGGCAGTGCTTCCGGCTGGCTGCACTGATGAGCATCAATCTCCGCCGCTTGAGCACATGGAGTTGACTGCCCGCTTTATCGACAGCGTTGCCAATAACCGTTCCGAAGTTGCCATCCGGCAGGGGAAAAAGCTGCAGGCGATCGATCCGGATGCTCATTATATAACCGCTCTCACTTCCATTCAGGAGACCAATGATACGGTTGGTGAAATTCAGAAATTGGTCGAAAAAGGCCAAGTGGATGAAGCACTGCAAAAAGTGCGTATCGCCCGCAGGAAGCATCGCAACAATCGTACTATAAACGAGATATATCCCAAAGTATCTCAGTTGCGCAATGCCGGAAAACTTTTCCGTTCATTGAAAAAGGCCCGCAGTTCCTCGGCCATGCGCAGTGCCCGAATCGCAGTTCAATCCGGATTGTCGCTCAATATGACTCCGGAACTCAATGACTTCCTTGTTGCTTACGAGAAGCGTGGAATTTCGGTTGCCGCCAAAGAAAAGGCGGATATCCTTGCTGCGGAAAAGGCGGCCAAAAAGGCAGCTCTTCAGAGTAAACTTGAAGATGAAAAACGCCGGGCCGCAGAGAAAAAATTTGAAAAAGAGACTGCCGAAAAGTCTGCTGAAGGCGAACGTCTGCGTAACGCCAACCAGTTTCCCTGATCCGTCTGTCTCTCCGATCCTCATTGCCGGCAGATTGTTTGAACATCGGATGTGACCGAAGCAGAGGTTATCGTAAAAGATCCGCTGGGTAATCCTGCCAATTGCGGTGGAGTTCAAAAGTTTTCTGGTTCCAGATGAGATCTTTTTGAACAAGATAAAGTTCCGGTTTTTCCGGCATCGTGGCGATCAGTTCAAACAATTGTTTTTTAAGGGCTTGGTCAAAGTGACAGCAGTCAAGCCATAAAACGAGCTGATCCGATGAATGCAGCGAAAACAGTTTTTGGTGCATGGCTTGCAATTCAGAAAAAATATCCTCTACGGACTTTTCCGGAGCGATGTTGTGAAGTTCCACCGCCCGGATTTGGTTGAATAAACAGAGATCATCTGTTTCCGGAATCGTTCCCTGCAGATAATTTTCCCGCCAGACCAGAACATCTCCGGCAAAATTGCACTTCGCCCACCCATCCAGGGCGCAGTCACCATTTAATATGTGTAAAATCATTTTTACTTTTTCCAATACATAATTTGCCGGTGTTTTTGGGTGCGGAAAACAAAAACGGGATTATTGAAAACTGTTCAAAATCCCGTACTGATTACGCCTGATGAAAATCGAAAAGTCTTTGATTTGTTAAGTCCTGGATTTGCAAAGATCGTATTTTTTCTTTAGGTAAAAATTTTGCAGTCAGATGAGAGTGTTCAATATCATCGCCATCAATTTGCTTCAAGGTCTTTCTGACCGCCATGCGGACGGCAGCTTCAGCTTGCTCAAGAATGATTCCATGAAGCGGAAAGTTCATTGCCGCAGCCAGAGTCCATTCATTATAAATTCCAATTACATCCGGATGAAAATTCAATTCTTTGCAGCGGTCCTGATAGATCCTCATCGAATATTTGCCATACAAAATAAGTGCCGGCAGTTTTTGTTCAGCTAATGAGGCTGCCTGATGAAAGTTGTCGTGGATCCTGAAATCCGGCTCAACACCATAAAGTTTGCAGCATTCAAAAAAGATTTGTTTGTTTCTGCAGTTATCTATATCTTTTCCGCAAAAGAGACAGAATGTAATTTTTTTATGCCCTTTTCTGACCAAAGACTCGACTGCTTGCGGTAAGGCTTGAGAATAATCAGCGGCAACACTGGAAAAATTATAATTGCTTTGACCGCACAGTGTAAATATCGGATACTTTTGAGCTTCTAAAGTATGCGACAGCAATGGCGGCAACTGATCTGAACAGCACGAGGTGATTATGCCGTCTGTTCCCGCTGCCAACAAACTTTTCACCGACTCCAAAGTTTGCTCTTTGTCAAATCTCACCACTTGCAAGGCAATTTTATAATTTTGCCTGGCGGCTTCATCGATCGCAGTTTCAACAGCGGCGGAGATAAACTGATCCGTCAATATATCGGCAACAAAACCGATAGTCCGGATGCTCCCCCGGCGGAGAGCCAATGCGAGTTCACTGGGCCTGTATCCATGGGCTTCTGCTATTTTTCTGACCCGTTCAGCCCGTTCTTTGGCATCGCGTCTTTTATCCTTAGTCACTCCGGACAGTGCCCGTTCGGCGGTTTTTGCGGAAACACCGGCCAACCGGGCAATTTCTTTTACTGTAATCATTGACTGTCTCCAAAAATATATGCGAACGCTTACTATATCACCAAGTTTTATTTTTACAAGCCGGATGCCGAACGGTTCATCATTTTGTTTTTGAAATACAGCTTCAGATCCAAACATCGTGCTGCATTTTTTCATGGCTTTTTGCTTTTTATCCTTGTTTTTTCGCCAAAATCATGCTATATTAACAACAGATAACTGTATCACCGAGACAGTTATCGGCAATGAGGTAAAAAAATGAAGTGGCAAATCGGCTATCAAGCCAACAGAGCATTGGTTTCGTACCTGATACAGTACAAAGAATCTGTTTCAGAAGTGTATTTCCCGTGGACAGATTTTACAACCGGACGCGGTGTTATTTCTTCAGAAGATCAAAACAATCTGGCTGCAGATTTACAGGATTTCAGATCAGCAGGGATCAAATTGACTCTGCTGTTGAATGGAAATTGCTACGGCTGGCAGTCGTTATCCGGAGAATTCTATCAGAAATTAAAGCAGAATATCAGTTATCTCATCAACGAATATTCCATTTCCGGAGTGACCACCACATCGCCATTGATTGCCGGCATGATCCGGAAAAATTTTCCGGAAATAGAAATCCGTACATCCATAAATATGGAGATCGGTAATCCGGAAGGCATCGAATATCTGCTGGATGATTTCGACAGTTTCTATTTGAAGCGTGAGTATAACTACAATAAAGAAGTTATCCTGCGGATGCGCGATTTTTGCCGCAGCAACGGGAAAAAATTGTATATCCTTGCAAACAGCGGATGTTTGAACTTTTGTTCGGCGCGCACTTTCCACGATAATCTGGTCGCTCATCAGCATGAAACAGATCATGCCGGAGAAGTCATCGCATATCAGGGACAATGTACCCGGTATCTTACTTCCGGAAATAACAGAGATAATATTCTTGCCAAAACCAATTTCATCCGTCCGGAGGATGTTCATCTGTATGAAAACTTGTGCGACGGCATGAAACTTGCAACCCGGACAAATTTTAATCCGATGGCGATCGTGCATGGTTATTTCAATGGTAAATTCCGCGGCAATTTGCTTGATTTGACTGAACCTGCCCATTCAGCGGTATTCCCCGGACAAATCATTGCCAACAAACTGATTCCTGACGATTATACCGAATTCCGGTTGAATTGCAATAAAATTTGTGAAAATTGCACTTATTGCAAAGAAATTCAGAAAAAAGCAACTATAACATTATAAAATAATTCAAGGACACAAAAAATGTTGACAAGCCAAATGATCAAAGAAGCTGCCCTCGCTGCCGGTGCTGATATGTGCGGCATCGGTTCGATGGACCGCTTTGAAGGTGCGCCGCGCGAAATGGATCCGCGGTTCATCTTCCCGGAAGCAAAATCTGTTATCGGTATGGTCTTCCGGATTCCGCGCGGAGTTCAGCGTGGTATTGAAGAAGGCACTCAGTTTTACCAGTATCCCTCAATGGCATACGGCGGTATCAATGAAATTTTTGCCCCGGCAGTGCTGTATCAGGTGGGACAGCTGATCGAAGACGAGGGATACGAAGCCTTTATTTACCGCAACACCGGTGCGCGCGGCAGTGTTTCCGATATGGATGGCTCTCCCGGCAACACTCTTTCTCCGGAAGAACAGATCGAAGCGATGAATCAGGCCAAACGCAAGACCAACCACCACCGCAGTGTGCAGTTCACCCGTCCGGCACGTCCGGGACAGGAGGCTCCGGATTTGCAGTTCCAGTTCCGTCTGGCGGCGGTTGCTTGCGGACTTGGTGAGATCGGCTGGAGCAAAATGTTTCTGACCAAAGATTTCGGACCGCTCCAGCGGGTGGCATTCATCTTTACCGACGCTGAACTTGAACCCGATCCGCTCTACAACGGCGAACCCTTGTGCCGCCGCTGCATGGCGTGTGTACGTGAATGTCCCGGAGGTTGCTTGAGCAAAACCGAGAG
>JAZRNP010000339.1:0-6234 GCA_045648225.1 Victivallaceae bacterium
AGCCCCACCAGGATAACGGCCACGGATCAAAAATATTCCAGACCAGAACAATGATGAATGTTCCGAGGAAACGGTAGATCACCGAGTAAACGAAGTATCCCCAGGCGATCACCTTGTCACCGGTAGTGTATTCCGGAGTGATACCGATAAGTTTGTTGTAGACATTTCTCCAGGACCACACGCTGGTGATGGTGCGCTTACCGTCAATGGCATATATGCCGCGATGGAGCATACGATCCAGATTGAACGGTTCTTTGCAGGTGAGGAAAGAAACCACCCAGTACAGGATAAACGTGGTCAACATGGTGATGAAATACCATTCATAACTGCTGATCGGACATTTTACTGCATTCATCCGCCAGACCACAATGGGTTCAAAGGGACCGGAAAGTGTTTCAAGTATTTTAGCAACATTATCATCCCAGCCGTTGGAAGCAAGCCAGGGATATACCATGTTTGCCCAGTTGCGCTGGACAACAAGACCTACGATCGCCATGGACATACCGGTAACCAGACTGGTCCACGCACCTTTTGCCGTTCCGTAGCGGCTGTACAGACCGAATACGATCACCGGACCGCAGCCGCCGATCCACAGCGTACAAACCAGTGTCATATACATGGTAATATAATCCAACTGGGACATGAAGCTCGACCCCAGGAAGAAGAATATACCGACACCCATCGCTGTAAAACGCAGCATCCACATATGCTGTTTCGGGGTCAGCTCCTTTTTGATCATCGGCAGCAAAATATCCTGACTGATCGTCACTGTCGAACTGAATATACGGGTGTCGTCAGTCGAAATCATCGCCATAAGCATCAACAGACAGAATAAGCCCAGCATACCAGGCGGCAGCATCTGCCGCAGAGCTATCGGCAGCATCTGCTGATAATAAAGTGTGCGGAACTGCTGGAAAAGGGAATTTTTCTGTCCTTTATTGCCTTCTGCGGATACCGTTTTGTAGACCGTATCCAGATAAATTGTATCAACATTCTGTTTTTCAGACAACGGCTTGCCGGTGGAAGGATTATATTGCGGTGCAGGTACTTTGCTGATATTTTCGTTGACCTGCGCCCGCAGTGAATCACTTTCGATCAATTCATTTGATACTTTCCGTGTCAGGTTAGTTCTGATTTCGTGCGCCTGGGAACTGAAGTGATAATGGGTCATAAAGGTCAGGATAGCCACGGCAATCAACACATAAAGTACCTGTCCCATTGCAGTACGCCAGGTGCCGAGCAAACCGGACATTTTCTGTTCATGGGGGGATTTGGCAGCGGTGGACGCACCACCGTTGCCTGCCCAGCTTGAACGGTGCAAAAAAGTTCCGACGACGCCGGTCAGCAGCAAAAACAAATTGAATTCACGCAATTCATAGATATCGAACGGATTGAGAAAGTTTTCACCTTTCACACGGTTTGCCATCACCGGCATGATCTCTTCTGTCCAGGAAAATTTGTACAGCACATAGACCACGAAAATCACCATCAGCGGATAGCAGATAAAGCCCTGAATGGTGTCGGTAACGATGATTGACAGCGAACCGCCGATGCAGATGATAAATATGGCGATCGACAGGAGCAGGATCATTAAGGCGTTAAAGGTCGGAAATTCAATACCGAACACCTGAAATTTTTCCGGAAGATCGAGAAAGTAAATGAAAAAACGCGCCGCCAGTGACGGCATGATCATATTGGCACACATTTCCGTAAAACTGCGCAGAACTGCAGCAAAGATTCGCAGTTTGCGGCTGTACCGCAGTTCCAGAAACTGTCCGATGCTCTGGGCTTTGGTTTCCCGGAAGCGGTAAGTGCAGTATCCGAAAAGGCTCAAAATAACCGAAAGCGGCAAGGTGATAGTCTGCCAGAATGAGAGCGCAAATCCGGTTTTGTAGTGGATCTCAACATACGCAAGCAAACTGATTATCGACAGCGCATTGGCAATATCGCCGATGGAGATCACATAACGGCCGCAGACCCGGCCCGCAGACAAAAATGTCGTGATATCCTTTAAATAACGTCTTGTATAGAGCCCCATTCCGAGGACCCCTGCCAATGGCAGAATCACGATCAACCAATCAAACCAACTCATAAAACTCCTTTTAACGATCCTTTTATTTATCTGTTTATTTAAAAAAATTATTTATTCTATTGTACCGGAAACCGGTTTATTTAAAGAACAATTTTCAATTTCGATCCCGTGGTTGCGGTGCAGCATCATCGAATACTTCCACTCTGAAGCAAAATCGCCCCAATCCACAGAACATTTTTCAAATTTGATATTGCGTGCATGAGCAACGTAGATTGCACAATCAGGAACCTCTTTCGACCACAGACTGTAGGGACCGACGGGATCGGATGAATGGATCTTCTGGGTTCCAATGCAGCTCATTTTCATGTCGAAAAAGGTAAAGTTGTCGATTCCGGTTTCAGCACATCCGCAGATCACGGACGGCAGATTGAATGTCCCGCGGATGTTGCGGAACGAAATGTTGCGGATCTCTTTTGCTGCCGGTTCCGGAGTGGCACCGCGCACCTGACTGGAAATAAAAAACATCCGGTCAACATCCATCTGCAGATTCTCAAAACTGATATTTTCAATCTGTACTCCACGGGTGGGATCGGTACTGTAATTCGAATTGAAACCGACCGCATCCCGGCAATCATGGAAGATGATGTTGGAAACATTGATGTTGCGGACGATCCCGTTGCCGACGCCGAAACGGAATGCCATCGTCCGGGAATGCAGCACGCAATTGGTGACGGTTGCATATTCGCAAGGCCGGGGATTTTTCAGCCGGTCACAATTGCCGCGGAAGGTGATGCAGTCATCTCCGGTATCAATGATGCAGTCGGAAATGACGACTCTCCGGCAGCAGTCAACATCCAGACCATCGCCGTTAGCGGTGCGCTGATCGTTCAAGATCCGGAGCCCCCGGACGAATACATCTTCACAGCCGTGAAGGAAACAGGTCCAGTAGGAGGAATTGTACAGCTGAACATTTTCAAGGCGCACATTATTGCACTCACAGAAAAAGATCATCTGCCCCGGCCGCCAGACACCTTTGAGTGATTCGTTCCAAGCGGTGCCGGGCTGATATTTTCCGGCATACGGAGGTTCGTCTGCGCCGTAAAATGCTTTGCGGTTGCCGTCGATGCATCCGCCGCCGCTGATCATGATGTTTTCCTGTTCAACAGCGACGATCAGATGAGCACCGGAGGCATTCTCCGAAGGATTCGCTTTGTTCTGCGGACAGAAATCATCCGCATTGTAGTCCGCAGGATCGGGGCTGCCGAGCAGCGTGGCCCCCGGCTCCAGAAAGAGTCCGCCGTTGGATTTCAAATACAAGGTACCTGTAAGATAAGTTCCGGGCGGGAAATGTACCATCCCTCCGGCATCGATTGCCCGCTGGATCGCAGCGGTATCTTTTACGGTGCCGTTGCCAACGGCACCAAAATCTCTGACATTATTCATCTGTTCACCCGGACAATTAAAGCAACGAGTAGGTCACTGTGGTTCGAAAAGTCTTGGACTTGTTTTTGAATTTGCAATTCAACCGCCGCGCCTTTTTATCTGAACGCCAGGGGAGATCGGGTACATCTTCAAAAATTTCCAGCTCTCCAGAAGCCTTGATCTCTACTTTCAGCGCACCGGCACTCCACACTCCCGGGGAGAGTTCTTTCCATTTTTCATAGGATAAAAGCGGCAGTTCATATTCGCCGGAAGTTTTCAATTCACACTCGTCGGTGATAATGATCTCGTGCTTGCGGCGGTCATATTCGGCGGTACGGATCAGTTTGACCAAGCCTGCGTTTGCGGGATATGCCTTGGCAAGGTCAAGTTTGAGCATACTGCGTTCGGCATCATTTTTCACCTCCAGCACCTTGCCGCAGAACTTTTCACCTTTTGCCTGCATGGTTTTGTTGGGATAGGGAACCGGGTGCATACCGGAACTGCGGATTATGCCGGCTTTCTTGGCGGTATAGATCGGAATACCGGGATCACCGTTGAGGATACGGCTGCCGACACCGACGACAAAACTGCCAATGTCGTTATGGTTATGGGGTTCGCTGTTATGTCCGCCCTTGATGGCGAAACTCAGCGGTTGTTTGGCTTCAGGAACATCGCGGGCAACCAGGATCTGAGCCTGCGGATCCCAGAAATAAGGCAGCTGGGGAGCGGCGGGTTTTAAACTGCTTTTTCTGGTGCGTCTTTCAAGAGTATAGAAATATTCCAATCCGAGGTTCATACGGGGAGGTTCATACGGCTTCAGCTCCACGGGGTAAATATTTTCGCCGAAAGCCTGATTGAGCATATCCAATGACGACGTTCCGAGTGACGTCGGAAGGCCTTCTTTTCCGTGATCGGCAAAGTGCGGAAACAATCCGCCGGGGGCCATCATCATATCACGACTGATATACATACTGCGGCGGAATTTTTCCGGAGCACCGGCGAGCAGATCGACCTGATTGCCGGTCGCAAGTCTCACTTTGTGCACGCCGCGCAGGTATGCCAGAATTCCCATGCGCCAGTAGCCGACGCCTTCTGTGATATACCCCTGATCAGTGAGCTGGTCAACATAATTTTCAAGCGATTTTTTCATGCTGGCGACAAGATATGCACGCTGTTCAGATGATTCAACCACTGCCAGACTCACGACGATGGTAAAAGCATTACAGTACGGATTCCAGTTGTGGCGACCGACCAGCCAGCTCATGCAGGATGTTCTGTAGTTTGCCTTGCGCAAAGCAGCCCGATTCGGGAATGTAAGATTCCAGAACATGGGGGTGATCGCCCATTCGTCCATATAAGCATATACCCGTTTGCGCAGTTCCGGAGAGATCTTGTTATCCATCAGGAAATATGCAGTTGCGAGGTTGCAGAAATTAAGGGCATTGTTCAATTCGATATAACGCCAACCGTATTCATACTGCCGTTTCATATCCTTGTCGTAAAGGAAAAGATGACCGAATGCCGGATTTGCACCGGTAATGAATGCATCCAACGTCTCTTCGATCTTGGGGATGAAACGTCCTTTGTTCTCTTTGCATTCAGCGATGACCATTACGGCAAGATTGCGGTTCAGTTGAGTGTAAAAAGAACGGACGGAGGGGCGTTTCCCGGTTTTTTTCACCTGCGCATTGAATTCGTCAACGCTGAAACGGGGCACCGGCATGTTCAATCGTTTTTCCGCATCTTTCAGGAAAGAATCCGCCATCGGATAATCTGCCCAGAATTTGCGGTCATGGATATTTGCTCCATACAGCCCCGGTTTCTCCGGCAGAATCTTCTGGATTTTGAGAACTTCATCCCGATTGACCTTGACCAGATTGGGGTAGACCATTTTCCGGAAATTCCGGCGGGGTTCGGCGTACGGTTTCGCTGCGGCGGAAACCATGCTCAACACAGCAGCAGCAGTCAAAAATAATGATTTTGTATTCATTTTACTGTATCATTTCCTTAATAAAAACTAGTTCAACGGTTCGGCTGCCCAGTAGTACAGATAGCGTTTGGAACTGTGCACCCACTTTGAACCTTTCGTGCCAATCAGATCGTGCGAACGGTGACTGGAAATATGGCCGTCTGCCCAGACATAATTTGCGTTGCCTTTATGACGGGAACCGGGACCGGGCAAAGATCCTGAAACATTGTTAAAAACATTAGAAAAGCGAAAGCCAGAGCCGGTCTCGCCATAGGCACCGTTATCATTGGTGTCACCAAAAAGGAGCTGATGCGAAGCCGGTTTTCCCTTGATACGTTTAAATTGCCACCAGCTTCTGCCGGGTGATTTGCCTTTCAGTGCATCAACACCTATATATGACGGGCCATAGGAAAATCCGCCTTGAGTTTCGTTATTATACTTATATGATGCACCTTTTTTCAAAATCTGGGACGGGCAGGTCAGGACTGTTCCTTTTTTGAACAGCTTTTCCCAGAATGCGTTAGTACCTTCCTGATCCCAGGTGTGATTGGCATATTTTACTCCGAAACCGAGATAGGGAGAGACCAGATATGCCCAGAAACCAAGATCCCATTCATTTTGGGTGCATTTGCTCGGTATAAAATCATCAAAATCATTGCCATACATGCCAGAGGCATTTCCGATATTTTTCAAGTTATTGGCACAGGTCGCAGACTGTCCGCGCATCCGGGCACTCTGCAAAGCGGGCAACAGGATCGCCGCCAGGAGTGCGATAATGGCAATCACGACCAGCAATTCTATCAAGGTAAAA
>JAZRNP010000340.1:0-2219 GCA_045648225.1 Victivallaceae bacterium
TGCTGCTGGATGAGCCGACCGCCAATATCGACCCCGGGGCCGAGGAGCAGTTTTATGCTATTTTGAATGAGTTGCGTAAACGGATGACCGTTATTACGGTTTCGCACGATTTGGGATTCGTAAACCGCGAGACGGATCTGGTGATTTGCGTGAATAAGCAGCTGGTAACTCACTTGCCCGCTGAATTCACCGCCGAAACCGCCAATGAGATCTACCACCACCACATGAGTTTGATCAAGCATGATCACTCCTGTTTCTGTCATTGTGAAGCGGAGGAGAAATAAATGGATATCCCGACAATATTTTTTGCTCCGGAATGGGGCTTTTTGCGCTTCGCCATCCTGATCGGGGTGCTGATTTCTCCGGCTCTCGGCGTGGTTGGTACATTGGTCGTCACCCGGCGGATATCTTCACTTGCCGGAGCCAGTGCTCATGCTGCTCTGGGCGGATTCGGATTGGCACTGTTTTTGCAGCGGGCCTGCGGATTGGTATTTGTCACCGCCACCGCCGGAGCTTTTGCCGGAGCACTGATCGCCGCTCTGACCGTCGGTATCGTCAGCATTACCGCCAAAGAACGTGAGGATACGGTAATCGGAGCCGTGTGGGCTCTGGGAATGTCGGTTGGATTGTTGTTCCTTGATCATACACCTGGATATGTCGATTGGCAGAGCTATCTTTTCGGAAATATTCTGCTGTTATCCCAACAGGATTTGTATCTTACCATTCTTTTGGATGCAGTCGTTCTGATTCCGGCAATTATTTTTTATCCGCAGCTGCAGGCGATGCTGTTTGATACGACATTTGCCGGATTGCGCGGTGTCAAGGGGAATCTTATCTATCTGGTGATGCTGGCACTGACGGCGTTGACCATTGTGCTGCTGATAAATCTGGTCGGTATAATGCTGGTGATTGCACTGCTCACGCTTCCGGCGGCAGCTGCCGGATGCTGTACGACCAGATTGAGAAGCATGATGATCGTCAGTGCAGTGTTTAATGGTTTGTTTGTGGTATCCGGATTGCTGGCCAGCTCGTTGTTGAGTTTGCCTTCCGGACCGACTGTGGTTGTTATTGCCGGAGGCGTTTATATTGCGGTGCTGGCAGTTAAAAAGTTGCGGAAAAAGTGATTTTTCGAATCAGGGGGATGTGTTATGAAATTTATAAGTGCGATTTTTGCTGTTTGCCTGCTCCTGTGCGGATGCGGCAAACGGATTTCTGATAATGAAAAGCTTAACAATGCGGTAAAAGAGCTGAAAAACGGTGGAATCGAACAGGCCGAAATTCAGTTGAATCAGGTTCTGGAAAATAATCCGGATAACTGTTCTGCCCGTTTGCTGCTCGCTCTCAAGTACGAAAAAGAGGGAGCTCTGGACAAGGCTCTGGATATGGCTTCCGCGGTCGCCGCCGAGTACCCCGACAGCTTTGCAGCACTTTATACCAAAGGACGTATGCAGTCACAGTTCCCGCTTTATCAGCGCAAGGCGTATGAAACGCTGAATGATGCTCATTTGCGCAATCCTGCGGATACTTCAACCCTGATTCTGCTCTGCAATATCGGAACCGAACTCAAATACAAAAATGTGCTTCAGTATATCAATTTGCTGAAAAGCCAGCCGGCATATGCCAACAACAATGTTCTCAATTATCAGCTTGGCAAATGTCTGCTTTTGCACGGCAAACGTCAGGAAGCATTGGCGGCGTTCCGCAGTGCGATCAGCCAACTCCGGGATTTTTCACTGTTGTTCAATATCGCCAGAAGCGTGGATTCCAACAACCTTGACCGTAAGTATGCCATCAAACTTTACCGGATCTATCTCGCCGCTACCGCAGGTAAATCGCTTCCGGCAACTCAAAACTATGCCCGACTCCGGCTTCGTACGCTGGTCGCCGTTGAAAAATGAATCTTGACCTCAACAAAGATGTTATTGAGGAGATCCGTTCCCGCAGTGATATTGTGGAGGTGATCTCTGCATTCGGAGTTCAGCTTAAGCGTTCCGGCGGCTCCAGTTTCAAAGGGTTGTGTCCGTTTCATCAGGAAAAGACCCCGTCATTTCATGTTGATACTGCCCGCCAGAGTTATCATTGTTTCGGCTGCGGCAAAGGCGGAGATGTTTTCCGCTTTTTCATGGACAAGGAAAACGTTGACTTCATCAACGCCGCCCAGATACTCGCTTCCCGCTGCGGGGTGATAATCCCGGAAAAAGAAGTCGGAGGCCAAGCGG
>JAZRNP010000341.1:0-2599 GCA_045648225.1 Victivallaceae bacterium
ATCCATTCATCTGCCGCGCACGGCCGCCTGCGGTACATATTTCCGCACCGCCGCCAGCGCATCATCCAGCAGTTTGGCCGGGACAGAAAAATCCTGTTCCCGGTCGAGCAGATCGGAGGATTCGGCAAAAGGCTGCAAAAAGTAGCGTTCTGCGCCCATGATCCACTGACCGATCGCCTCAAAATCGGAAACCTCATGCAAATTTCCGGTCACAGTGGTCCGGAATTCATAATCGACCCGATTCTGTTTCAAAATGTCAACACTGCAACAGACCTTGGGGAAAACAGACGGATTCCCGCAAGTTTCCGGATATTTTGCCGGAGAATTTTTGATATCCATGGCAATATAATCCACATTGCCATCGGCAATCAATGCTTCCAGTGCCTCCGGGAAACTGCCGTTGGTATCGACCTTGACCCGGTATCCGAGGGCCTTGGCGGCAGCGACCGCATCAGCGGCATCACCATGCATCAGAAACTCTCCTCCGGTAAAACAAACCCCCTCCAGAATACCCCGGCGTTTTTCCAGGAACTCCAGAAAAGAGGCAAAATCCAACTCCAATCCAGCCTCATTTCCGGTAACCAGAGAAGCATTGTGGCAAAATGGACAACGGAAATTACATCCGCAGGAAAAGACGGTACAACTGACCACTCCCGGATAATCCAAAAGAGTCAATTTCTGCAGACCAAAGCGCATTTTTACCATTCCCCCCCTGTCCGAAAATCACCTCCGGACACCACAATATATAGTTTTACCGTCAACAAAAAACACAAAATCTTGTTGCATTCCCAATATACCTCAAATCTCAGATATTACAAGTCGGGATTATAAAAAAAAGAAAAAATTTTTCGACAAAAAAAAGAGCTGCGGCAAAACTCACACGGGGTTTGCCGCAGCTCTCAAGTGCAACTTTACGGTTATTTAAGCGGAGAAGGTTTCCAACCGGCTTTTTTCCAGAAGTTGTGATTCTGGCCGCTCCAGATTCCGGGAATACTGACCGCAAAAGGATGATCGTTGTAGAGTTTCCACCAGTATGCCCGCTGTTCTTCTGATAGCTTGAGTCTTTCAGCTTTGGACGCTTTGGCAAATTTGGCCGGGAACTCGATACGGTCACGGGTGAATTCAAACCCGGTGGCGATAAATTCCACCCGGCGGCGTTCTTTGGAACCGGCAGCCGTCAGCTTGCGGGCTTCATCCAAATATCCGGCCAGTTTTTTCATTTCAGCAGGAGTAAAAACCTTGCTGAAACGGGTGATCAGAGACTCCCGCTTTTCCACAGTGATATCTTCGATCTGTTCGATGTTCACGCCGCTGCCCTGTGCAAAAACAGTGGTAAGATTTTCGCAGTGCAGGAAATATTTTTTCATCGCTTCGGCACCCTTACCGAAACCGAGGCGGCAGTATTCATCGATGATATCATCCACATCCTTTGAAGGATCCCAGAGCATTTCAGCCAGCACATAATAGTTGAGACCATTGGTCGCCCAGTGGTGGACCAGACTGTCATAATCGCTGCCGATCATACCGGTTTCAGCGCAGTAGCGCAGATCTTTAGCCATCTCATGCATATAGAGCAGCGGATAGCCGCCGCCGCCGAGCAGGTGGTTGGGGCGCAGGATAAGTTCATCGCTGACCCGGGCCCAAAACCGCCAATACTGCCGGTCGCGTTCCATGGATTTGCGGTTGAGATACTGCATACCGACAAAGGTAATGGTCAAGTTGTCCGGGAAATCACGATAATATTTGGGAGGAGCCAGATAACCGGCATAGGCGAGATATCCGACTTTGACCTTCGGATGGGATTTCTTGAGTTCTTTGGCAATTTCGCAGGTGAAGCGGAAGACCCGGTCGGTGGAACCGACATAGGGGAACATCGGACGGTTGCGTCCGATATAGACCCGGGAAGTTCCTCTGGGAGCATCGCTGGGATCCCATGCCCGGCAGTTCGGGCATTTGCAGAAAATATCGTAACTGCCGTCGCTGGGAGAAACATTGTAGACGGTGACATCTTTGCGGCGATCCAGAATTTTCCGGGCATCATCCACGACCTGTTTGATAACTGCCGGATTGGATTTGCAGATACGGACATGGTCAGTCCGCTGGATTCGGGTACCATTGAACTGCAAGGCGAAATATTCCGGCTTGCTCTTCATAAAACGCTTTTTCCACGGATAGAAAGTTCCGCCGCCGGCACTTTGGCGTTCCTGGGTACCGAAACGCATTGCGGCATACCAGTTGCTGCCCTTTTCACTGCGAGGATTGTAGACATCACGGGGATCGAATCCCAAAATTCCGGTGGGGCCGAGATTTTCGTAGGGAAGTTTCACCACTTTGCCATCGGGTGCTTTCCACGGATAGCGGCGGCGGGTCAGGGAGTTGCGAACCTTGCGCTGTTTGAAAAATGGTGCATCGGTCAACTTGAACGGCGCAATTTTGATATCTTTGCTGGGAGTGTAGACTTCGCCGCAATCTCCGGGCCACAACACCCGGTATCCCATCGCTTCACGCAAAAGAGTCTGCAGACCGATGGAAACAGTCGGAGCATAGATGGTGATCAGGTTGCCCGAAGCGGTAATATTGACCTCTTTTCCGGGCAGAG
>JAZRNP010000342.1:0-20598 GCA_045648225.1 Victivallaceae bacterium
TCTTCCTAAGACCGCTTGGCCTCCGACTTGGTTTGAACAACTCGGCGGCAAGACGATCCGCCTCTCCATCAGCCACGAACGCCATTACGCTGTCGCAACCGTTATCATCGCCTGAAATTTAACTTTGCCAGGGATGTGGAGTGACTGGCTGTGTTTTATCTCCAAAACTCCCGCAAGCACCCGCCGCCCGTTGCTTCTCCAGCCAACTCTTTTTTTCAATGCAATTGGAAAATTCGGGGTAGATGTGCTATATTATCTCTAATTGTTGTTGTATGACAAATAAACAAAGTTTATTTTTTATAAAAGGAGTTTTGAATTATGCCCATATCCCATATCGTTCGTCCCGCCAAGGGTGAATATGTTTCCGCTGCCAAAGATGGCAAGCTTCAGGTACCGGATATTCCGATCATCAGTTTTATCGAGGGTGACGGAACCGGTCCCGATATCATGAAAGCTTCGCTTTATATGTGGAACTCCGCCATTGAAAAGGCTTATGGCGGCAAGCGTTCCATCGCCTGGCAGGAAATTTATGCCGGTGAAAAGGCCAATGCGGTCTATAACGAAACCATCTGGCTCCCCGAAGAAACTGTCGAAGAAATTTCCCGCTGTCTGGTCGCCATCAAAGGACCTCTGACCACTCCGGTCGGCGGCGGATTCCGTTCCATCAACGTCTCTCTGCGCCAGAAGCTCGATCTTTACGCCTGCGTCCGCCCGGTGCGTTACTTTGAAGGAGTTCCTTCACCGGTTCTGCATCCGGAAAAGACCGACATGATCGTTTTCCGGGAAAACACCGAAGATATCTACGCCGGTATCGAATGGAACGCCGGTACCCCGGAAGCCAAACAGGTTATCGAATTTTTGCAGAAGACCATGAATGTCACCAAGATCCGTTTCCCGGAAACTTCCAGTATCGGTATCAAACCGGTCTCTCAGGAGGGCAGTGAACGGCTCATCCGTGCCGCCATCGATTATGCGGTCAAAAACAACCGCAAGAGCGTGACCTTCGTCCACAAGGGCAATATTATGAAGTTCACCGAAGGCGGATTCAAAAACTGGGGTTACGATCTGGTTCGCCGGGAATATGCAGATGTGGCCGTTCCTGCGGATGACTGCAACTGGCAGGCTCCCGCCGGTAAAATTCTGGTCAAGGACTGCATCTGTGACGCTTTCCTGCAGCAGATCCTCACCCGTCCCGATGAATACGATGTCATCGCCACGCTCAACCTCAATGGCGACTATGTTTCCGATGCTCTTGCCGCCTGCGTCGGCGGTATCGGTATTGCTCCCGGAGCCAATATCAACTATACCACCGGTCACGCTCTCTTCGAAGCAACCCACGGCACGGCTCCCAAGTATGCCAACATGGACAAGGTGAATCCCTGCAGTCTGGCCCTTTCCGGAGAGATGCTGCTGCGTCATCTGGGCTGGACTGAAGCTGCCGATGTGCTCACTTCCGGTATCGCCAAGGCGATCGCTGATAAAGTTGTCACCTACGATCTGGCACGGCTGGCGGATAATGCAACTGAAGTCAGCTGCTCCGGTTTTGCCAAAGCAGTCGTCGAGCGGATGTAAATCAATTTCATATTGGGAAAGCAGGCTGAAAAATGACTCCGGAACAGTGTTGCAGTGCCTTTGAAGTGCTCTTTTGCACGCCGGATGATTCCGGTAAATTGAGGTGTTCCTCCGGCGTATTGCTGCGCCGGATGGAAACTTTTTTCCGGACGCTTTGCAGCAACCCGGAAAATGCCGGAAATTCACCGGTGGCTGATCTGCTCAATGCGCTCTGCCGGTGTACCGGGGAAAAGGGTTTTGCTTCCTGTTGGGCCGGAGAATTATTTGATGCATTCTCCGGATTCAATATCTTTCCGGCAGATTTGACGGATGCTGCAGCGGGCAGTGATGAGGAGTTTCTTTTGGAAAAAGCCTGGGGCATCACCTGTTTCCTCCGCAATTTTGACATTGCTTCATCCGATGGTTCATCCGGAAAACTTCTGCCCCGGAGCCGGACTCTTTTTGCGTCACTGCCCAAGAGCAAGGAAGAGCTTATTGAATTGCTCAAAGCGAGTGATCCCTTCAGTTCCGGGCAGGTGTTCTGCTACCGCAACAACCATTTTGTGCCGGTTGAGCCGGTTTCCGTGCGCAAAGTTGAAACTTTTTTCGGTTATCCCGGAGTCCGGGCAGCCTATGCTGAACACTTCCGGGAATTTGCCTGCGGCAAAACCAATCTGCCGCTTATGGTCAACAGTCTGCCGGGCTACGGCAAGACCAGTATGGTGATATCTTATGCGTTAGATCAGAAAAATCTGATCCCGATTCTGGCTGAACCGGATGCTCTGGAAGAAAACTGGAGCCCGCTTATCCAGATGCTGGCAAAACGCAAAGATCACCGTTTTGTGCTGTTTTTTGACGATATCGATCCGGCAAAAGTTGACTGGTACAGTTTCCGGACCAATGTCGGCGGAGCTTTCGCGCCGCCGGACAATGTGATGCCGGTACTGACTGCCAATTATGAATTTCCGGCAAGTATCCTGTCCCGGGGCCGGAAGATCACCTATCCGGTGTTCGATGAATTGCGTTGTTCGGAGATGATCGAAGATTTCCTCCGCAGTTTCGGAATGCAGCGTCCTCCTGTCAATCTGGTAAGCCTGATCGGTGCAGAATATGCCGGAGAGTTCGGACAGAAAAAATTTACGGAACTTTCTCCCCGGACTTTGATCCGTTATTTGAAAATCTATGAACATGATCAGAACAAACGCCGGGTCATGATCGAACTGGCTTCCGGAGAGATGATCCCCCGGCCGGATCCGGAGTTGTTCTATGAATTCAATATCAATCTGATGCGTTCGCTTTACGGCGAGGAATATATTCAGAAACTGCTTAAGGAAAAGTTGCGCGAATTATGAACAGAAACCGGAAAACCCCGGATAATCTGCTGATCGGTGCCGGAATCATTCTGGTGCTGGTCATCTTTCTTACTGCCGGATTCAGGATGTTTGGTTTTGTCATCTCCCGGACCGCCAATGGATTTTTCTACCCTTATCTGAAAGTCGCAACCGGTACTACCGGTGAAATTCAGGATAAAAGTCTGCTGTCGCTCGACCGGCTGGCTCTGGCTCATCAGGTGGAAAAACTCACCTTGAGAAACCGGGAACTGGCAGTTCGCAGCACTGCTGCCGCCGGAATCCTGGACGAGAACCGGATTTTACGGCAGAAATTGCAGCTCTCCGCTCCTGATCAATGGAATTTCTGTACCGGAGAAATAATTTTGCGGAATCCACTGCGTTATCATGCCGGATTCACCATTGACCGGGGCAGTGAAAATGGGATCAAACCCGGTGACGCCGTGGTCGATACGGCTACGGACGGCAGATTGCTCCTGATCGGGGTCGTTCGGGAATGTACCGCCCGGACTGCCCGGATTTCCACTGTATGCGATCCGGAAGTTCGAATTTCCGGCCGTCTGACCGATGGATCAGTCGGTTTCACCAATACCGGAAATGCTCCGGTTCATTCCGGATTGATCCGTTTCGGTATGCTGCCGCCGGATGGCAGTTTCACCCCCGGAGAAGCGGTGGTCAGCACCGGATATGAACGGGGAATCCCCGAGGGAGTGAAAATTGGAGAACTGGTACTCAAAAGCGAGTTTTACAAGGGCAATGAACCAGATTTCAACTGTGCATTGCGACCGGCGGTCAATTTTGAAAATCTCCGCTTCGTGACAGTGGTATTCCGGGATGGCGGCGGAATATAATGAAAACATTTATCACCATTGCCCTCACTGCAATTTTTCTGCTGCTGGATCTGCTCTCCGGTAATCTGGCACTTTTTCCGGCATTGACGGTTTACTGTTCCGTGGTTTTGAGTCTGGCATATCATCCGGGATATGGTACGGCTGCCGCATTTGCCGGAGGGGTGGTGCTGGATGTGATGTATGGTCACTCTTTTGCAGTGCTCGGAGTGTTGTTTGCTGCGGCTTCTCTGGCTGGAACCGGGGTCGTCCTGCGGGGCAACCGGCAGTTGGGCGGCGTATTTGCCGGCGGATGTGTTGCCGGATTGACCGTTTCGGTGGTGGTTTCCGTGTTGAGCCGCATGAATGGCAATCTGTTGCCCGGTTCGGATGTACCTTCCTATATTCTGTTTTCCTGTGTTTTTGGCGGTATTATGCTGTTTTTGCAGATTTTGTTTTTTGATTTCTTCGCTGCCAAAGCCAATCTGCCTCGCTGTATCAGAAGCAGTTACAACGATTCCGGTCGGCACCGGATGGATTTGATGCGCATCAAAATGAAGCAGAGTTCAAGGAGAAGGCGATGAAAAATCAAAACCGTTTCCGGGAACAGACCGGTATCGGAATCATGGATGATTGCCGGTTCCGGATCGTGATACTTGCTCTGCTGATGATGATATTTTTCGGTATTCTTTTTTTCCGGGTCTATTATCTGCAGCTTCACAACGGAGAGGAACACCGGGAAAGAATCGCCAGACAATCAGTGCGGCGGATCCGTATCCCCGGCCGCCGGGGAACGATCTTCAGCGCAGACGGGGCGGTGCTGGCAGGCAACCGTACCGTTTATGATCTGGTTTTTTATCCCGAAGCCATGCGGGAGGGCGGAGGAATTCGCCGTACTGTCGATGCCATGCTGCGTGCCGCTAATAAACTTTCCGGTGTGATCGGGCGCACTGATTACCCCGGCAAAGAGGATATTCTCCGCCATCTCAACATTTCCCCCGGAATGCCGCTCACGGTATTTCCCGATTTGAATGTCGGAGAACAGGCTCTGATTTTTGAAGCTTCCAGAGATATGAAAGGTCTGGAACTTCAGACCGGTGTCCAGAGAATATATCCGCAACGGGATATGGCTGCTCACATTGTCGGATATGCCCGCAAAGCAGAAGCCGGCAGTGCTGATGACCGGGAAAAATTTTTCTATTACCAGCCCGATACCGTCGGTAAAGCCGGTATTGAAGCGGTCTATGATAAACTGCCGGATTCCGCTGATGCCGCCGCCGGACTCGGATTGCGGGCATACCCCGGACGGCAGGTAGTTCAGGTGAGCAATGTCGGTTTTGTCCGCCGGGAACTGCTGGGCAAAGTCGAACCGGTTCACGGCAATGACGTCTATCTTACCATTGACAGTCGGGCACAGAAAATTGCCGGAGAACTGCTTCGGGATAAAGTCGGTGCCATCGTGGTACTGGATGCCGATAACGGAGATATCATTTGTGCGGCGACTACCCCTTCTTATGATCTGACCAGATTCACCCCCCGGCTTTCTCCCGAATATTATCAATCTCTGCTCAACGATCCCCGCCGTCCATTGATAAACCGGGCGACCGGCGGGATCTATCCGCCGGGTTCGACTCTCAAGCCGCTGATCTGTCTGGCATTGCTCAAAGGCGGTATCGATCCGAAAGAAACCGTATTCTGTTCCGGCAGTTATGAGTTGCTCGGTACCACCATCCGCTGTCTGGCTCACCGCTACACCGAAGCCGATGTCGATATGGAGCTCGCATTGGAAAAATCCTGCAATACTTACATGATCCATCAATCGATCCGGGCCGGTTTCCCGGTGATGGCAGAGCTGCTCAAAAGTGCCGGTATCGGTCAGCGTACCGGGGTGGAAATCCATGAAAGCAGCGGCAATTTCCCCTCACCGGAAGCAAAAAGAAAACTTTACCGTATCCCATGGAACAATGTGGATACTGCGCTTCTTTCCATCGGGCAGGGATTTATCAGTATGACCCCGCTGCAAATGGCCCGTTACGCAGCAGCTCTGTGCAATGGCGGCAAATTTTACCGTCCGCATCTGGTCTACAAGGTTTCCGACAATTTCGGAGAAGATCTCTTTTTCCGGGAGGTCAAATGTGAAGCTGAACTGCCGGTGACTCCGGAACAGCTGGCTGTTGTCCGGCAGGGGATGTTTAGGGTGGTCAACGCTTCACGGGGTTCCGGCCGCCGGGCGAAATCAGAACAGCTGGTGATTTACGGCAAGACCGGTACCGCTGAGATCGGCCCCCGGGACAAACGGCGCAATATTACCCACTTTATCGCATTTACAAGTTTCAAAATGCGCAATTATGCAATTGCTGTTACCGTCGAAGACGGCGATGCCGGCGGCACCACCTGTGCTCCGCTTGCCAGACAGTTCTTTGAAAAATTTTTACAGCCGGGAAAATCCCCGGAGTGATCGCAAGGAGAAATAAATCATGTATTCATATCCGGACGCTGTCGAAGAGTTGATGCTCTATTTGAAACAACTTCCCGGTATCGGCAAGCGGGGAGCCGAACGGATGGTATTTGCCATGCTGGAATGGGATAAAAGTGATATTTCTGCCCTCGGCAATGCGGTAAAAAATCTGGCCGAAGTGATCTCTCCCTGTCCGGAATGCGGAAATTGTTCCGAAAATGGCGAACTTTGTTCCATTTGTTCCGACACCCGCCGGGATGGGTCAACTTTGTGTGTGGTGGAAAATGTCCCGCAGCTTCTGGCCGTTGAACGCGGCGGAAGTTACCGGGGAAAATATCTGGTTCTGGGCGGCAAACTCTCCCCGCTTGACGGTGAGAATGGAGAAAATCTCAATATCGCTCTGCTCTTGAAACAAGCAGAAAAACCGGAGGTTAAAGAGATCATTCTCGCTTTGAGTTCCGATGTTGAGGGACGGGCCACTACCGCATATTTGATGGAGCTGCTCAAAGATTGTCCGGTACATCTTTCCCGGCCGGCGCAGGGATTGCCTGCCGGAGCAAATCTCTCTTTTGCTGACGGAGCCACTGTCGCTGCCGCATTCAGCGGCAGAGTGGCTATTGATTAGCGGCGGCGTCTCGTTTTTCCTGAGCGATCTCGCTCCTTACAGCGTTGGCTGGAGCTGCGCCGATCTGTCGGGCTGAACGCCCGACCGGCGAGAGGTAGTGATGAGCTCCGCCTGACGGCGGTTGATTGCGGCGGCGTCTCGCGGGCAATCTTGCCTTGTCCTCCGAAGCCGTAAAGGCGAAGGAGGATGGCGCATATGCGATGCCCAAGGCGCAAACAGTGTTGCTCATGGAAGATTTTGGGAGTAAATCCGCTCTATTTTTTTGTCGGCAAAGGGTACACGGCATATCATCTGTCACCCATTTAAAATTCCCAGCATTCCTAAAATTCCCAGTATTCCTATTCAAAGTGCCAATTTCCCGGCATCACCCCCAAAATTCTGTATTTTTTTGAAAAATCAGCTTGATTTCTGTTTATTCTGGATGTATGGTAGTACCAGTGCCAATCAAGAGACAAAGTGAAAAATCGATCCCGGTCAGGATGGGCGGTGAGTTTGTTCTGTACCGGACGTAATATTTTCAGGAAATGTTATCATGTTGAAACCAGTAAAAATCAGAAGTGCGGTTGAAGTTGCCATAGAAAATATCGGCAGCTACATTGCCACACTGCAGGAAGGGGATGTACTGCCGGGCGAACGGGAATTGGCAGAAAAATTGCAGATCAGCCGCAACATTACCCGGGAAGCCCTCCAGCATTTCCGCACCTTGGGGATCATTGAATCAAAACCGAAGATCGGTTCAGTGATTGCCCGGCTGCTTCCGGCCAACCCATACGCCGGATATATGCCGTTTATTGCGGCCAGTCAGCACAGTTTCAGAGAATTGCTGGAATTGCGGTTCATTCTGGAAAGCGGCTGCTGTGACAGTGTTGTGAAAAATGCGACTGCCGGTGATATCGAATATCTGCAAAATCTGGCCCACGCTCTTTGGAAAACCAGAAACAGCACTGCGTGCCGGGATGAAGAATGCAAGCTGGATACAGAATTTCATGCGGCGATTCTCCGGTTGAGTAAAAATTCGCTTATTGATTCGCTGATACCGCTGGTGGTGGAATTTTTTTCCAAACAGCATTTGCGCAAAGGTCGGCATATTCCCCGGCCGGAGGGGTACGAAGAGCACTTTGAAATGGTTGAAGCATTGAAAAATAAGGATGCCTCAACTCTGCGCAATTTGATATCATCTCACTTAAAAGTTTACTATGATAAAGGAGACGAAAATTGATTGTGAAAACTTTCCATACTTTGCTTGCGGCGGCAGCGATTATCGCAGTGAATGCAAGTTGTGCGACTGTCCGGAGTAAAACAGGAGAAAAAACGATGAAAATCCAGAAGATTATGACTAAAACTCTTAAAGACGTACCGACTTATCAGGGGTGGCCCACCATTGTCCGCACCCGGGATAACAAGCTTATTGCAGTATGTTCCGGAAACCGGCAGCGGCACGTTTGTCCATTCGGCCGGGTTTGGATGTTTATTTCTTCGGATGAGGGCAAAAGCTGGCAGGGGCCAACTCCGTTATCCAACGGGCCGCTGGATGATCGGGATGCCGGGATCTGCGAAGCGGCAGACGGCAGTCTGGTGGTAACTTATTTCACCAGTACTGCAGCGATTTTCCGCGGCAGCAAGCTGAATCCGAAGTGGAAGGAGATCGCTGCCAATATCAATCTTTTGACGTTACGTGAAGAACACGGCTTCTGGATGCGCCGTTCCACTGACGGCGGAAAAACCTGGAGCAAAAAATATCGTGTCCCCGTGAACAGTCCTCACGGGCCGACCCGGATGAAAGACGGCAAGCTCTTTTTTGCCGGACAGAAAGGGGGCCCTGCCTGCGGTCAGATGATCGGTACCCCATACTATTCGGCGGCTTTTTCCGCAGATAACGGAATCTCCTGGAAAGAGTTGTCTGCTATTCCGATCCCGGAAGGTCAGGATCGGACTAAAATCCATGAAGCTCACGGTATCGAAGCTCCGGACGGTACTCTGATCGTCCAGTACCGCAACCACTTCGACCCTGGATTCGGCGAAACCTGGCAGACAGAATCCACCGATGGCGGTGCAAGCTGGAGTAAACCGCATTTTGTCTGCAAAGGTTTCCCGACCCATCTGCAGAATTTCGGTGGCAATAAGATGATCATGACCTACAGTTACCGGCGCAAACCCTTCGGTATCCTGGCGAGAATTTCCAATGATTCCGGTAAAAGTTGGGGAGAGGAGATCGTTTTGACCGATGATGCAAAAAGTTGGGATTTCGGTTATCCCTCCACGGTGGAAATGGCTGACGGAACTTTCTTTACCCTGTGGTATGAAAACCCCGGAAGAGCCGCCAAATTGCGTATGCTCCGCTGGAAATTTGAGCAGTGAGCAGCAGAATTGAAAAGTTTGTATAACAAAATATGAATTTCTGAGAGAAAGGTTATGATTATGTTCAGTCCCCGTCGCAGTCGTATGCTTGATAAAATGCGTGCCGGTAAAAAAGTTATTTCTTATAAGTTGAATTTCTCATGTCCCCGTTCTGCGGAATTGGCGGCGATGTCCGGATTTGATGCTATCTGGATCTGCCAGGAACACGTTCCGACCGATTTTTCGACCATGGAAGCGCAGATCATGGCTGCGAAATGCCACGACTGTGATACCATTGTCCGGGTCGCCAAAGGTTCATACAGCGATTATATCCGTCCTCTGGAATCAGATGCTTCAGCAATTATGATCCCGCATCTGATGAGTTTGGCTGAAGCTGAAGAGATTGCCCGGACGGTACGTTTTCATCCGATCGGCCGTCGTCCGGTCGATGGCGGCAATGCAGACGGGATGTATTGCAAACTGCCGTTCAAAGATTATATAAAGTTTATGAATGAAAACCGTCTCATCATCGTTCAGATCGAAGATCCGGAACCGTTGAGTGAACTGGACAAAATCTGTCAGGTACCGGGAATCGATATGATCTTTTTCGGTCCGGGAGATTTCAGTCATGCGATCGGTCATCCGGCGGAATTTGACCATCCCGAGGTGGAGCGTGCCCGTAAAATGGTTCTTGAAACGGCTCATAAATACGGAAAATTTGCCGGCACGGTTTCGGTACCTTCCATGGAACAGTGCTTTGCCGAAGGATTCGATTATGTCAATTGCGGCTCTGATGTCAACAGCATCGGAAGCAAATGTGCTGAAATCATGAATAACTTCCGGGAGTTGGATGTGCAATGAGAAATTTCCGTATTGGAATGATCGGGTTGATCGCAGCTGCGTCAGTAGCCGGAACGACAGTTTATGGAGAAGTCAAAGATAGCATGAGTGAAATTTATGATGTTTCCGGCAAACGGGAATTGTTGATCGATGATTTTCTGTTTGAGAGCAAGCGGGCGGTCGGATTCAAGCAGCACTCTCCGGTGGAGCTGCCCTGTGATCAAGGCAAGCCGATCGGTCATTACAACACCATCCTCCGGAAGCCGGACGGAACATATCTCTATTATTTCCGGGGAGTTGATGAGGTTTACAAAGGTAAAATGTTCAACAATCATCCCGGTGAATACGTCGGTGTCGCCACCAGCCGGGACGGAATAAAATGGGAAACTCCGGATCTCAAACTTTTCCCCGGCAAACCGGTTCCGGTAAATACCATCATTTACGGCGGAAATGCCATCAGCCACAATTTTGTGCCGTTTTACGATTCCAATCCCGAATGCAAACCTCAGGAACGTTACAAAGCAGTCGCCGGAGTACGGGAAACCAAGGGGTTGTTTGCCTATTATTCGGCGGATGGTATCAATTGGAAACTGTACTCAAAAAAGCCGGTCATGGAGTATGAGCCTGAAAAAACCGGCGGACATATGCTGGATTCCCAGAATGTGGTATTTTATTCGGAAACGGAAAAGTGCTACGTCATGTATATCCGGGTGTGGAAAACTGCAGACGGGCTGAAAAAGGTACGTTCTTTTGCCAAAGTCACCAGTAAAGATTTTCTCAATTGGAGTGAGATCGAATTCCTCCGGGTCAACCGCAAAGATGAACATCTCTATGTCAGCGGTCTTGCCCCCTACGCCCGGGCACCGCAATATTATACCGGTGTTGCCACCCGTTATTTCGGCAACCGGGGGTCGGCAACGGATACGGTGCTGGTTTTTTCCCGGAACGGCAAGGGCATCATCCGGCCCAGTTATGAAGCATGGGTGCGCCCCGGACTTGATCCGGAACGCTGGCTCAACCGGATGAATTATACCAGCTGGGGAATTGTTCAGGAGACTCCCGAAACCATGCTGCTTTACCATAACCGGAAACATCTGATGTACCGGATGCGAACTGACGGGTTTGTGTCGCTCAGTGCCGGATTGACTTCCGGAAGCGTACAGACAAAAGTGCTCAAACGCAGCGGCGGCAATCTGGAATTCAATCTTTCCACCAGTGCCGGCGGAGCATTCCGGGTTGAAGTGTGTGATGAAAACGGCAATGTTATTCCGGGATACAGTTACAATGATATGAAGGAATTTTACGGGGACAGCATCGCCTTTGTACCGCTGTGGAAAGGCAAATCATTTGCGGATCTTCCGGCCGGAAAATTCCGGCTCCGGATCAAAATGCGTGAATGTGACCTTTACAGTATCTCATTCAAGTGACCGGGAGTTGAACTTTTTTAGCTCCGGGATTGGTAAATCCGGTAATATGTGCTATATTGTGTCATGAATATTTTTCAATGATTTCAGAGAAAGGATACAGATATGTTCAATCCCGGTTGGGTGGATCTGCAGGTCAACGGACACATTGGAGTGGATTACAGTGATCCGGCATTGAGTGCAGATGATTTCATGCGTTCTGCCGAAGCTCTTTTTGCTGCCGGTACGGAAATTTTCTGCCCGGTGATCATCACCTCTCCGTTGGATGTTTTCCGCCGCAATGGAGAAATTATTCAGAGTGCAGTGGAAAAATACGGCATTGCGGATAAGATCCCGGGACTTCATTTTGAAGGTCCTTTTATCTCCAATGTCCCCGGTGCCGTCGGTGCACACAATCCCGATTACACCCTGATCCCTTCGGCGGAAAATGTGGACAAACTTCTCGCTTGTGCTCCGGGATTCGTTTCGATAGTAACGCTCGGAGCCGATGCGGAAAACGCTACTGAAGCGGTATCCTGCCTCAAGGCCCGCGGAGTTCATGTCAGCGTCGGACACCACATGGCAAATTATACTCAGGTCAGAGCCGCTGCTGATGCCGGAGCCCAGTTGCTCACCCATCTGGGGAACGGCTGTCCCAATCTGCTCGACCGGCACAACAATCCGGTTTGGGCGGGTTTGGCAGAGGAACGGTTGACCGCTATGATCATTACCGACGGACACCATCTGCCCGGAGAATTGGTGAAAATAATCATCAAAACCAAGGGCGTGGATAAAGTCATTGTCACCAGCGATGCCTCCAGTCCGACCGGTTTGCCCCCGGGGAAATATGAAACTCTCGGCGTGATGGCGGTGTTGGAAGCCAATGGCAAACTTCATATTCCGGAACGGAAGTGTCTGGCCGGTTCGGCGTCAACCATGGCGATGTGCATGAATTTCCTGGATTCACTGGATTTTCTGACCGGAGATGAATTGAAAACCCTCGGCCGGGACAATGCATTGAAACTTCTCGGCAAACTTTAATTGTTGATATTTTAATAGGAGATGATTATGAGCAGAATCGGTACTGTTTCCCGGGTCACCGGAGAAACTGACATCAAAGTAAATATCGTCATCGATGGTGAAGGCAAAAGCAATATCAATACCGGCATCCCGTTTATGGATCATATGTTGACTCTTTTTGCCAAGCACGGTTTTTTTGATCTGGAAATCACTGCCAAAGGTGATATCGAGGTCGATTATCACCACACCATGGAAGATTTGGGTCTGGCCATGGGCGAAGCTTTTGCGCAGGCCGTCGGCGACAAGGCCGGAATCCGCCGTTACGGCAATTTTATGCTGCCGATGGATGAAACTCTGGTGCTGGTGGCATTGGATATCTCCGGCCGTCCGGGACTCTATTATGATGTGACTCCGCCGGCTCCTTATGTTAAAGATATTGACGCCAGACTTTTTCACGAATTTTTTCAGGGATTCTGTGTCAAATGCGGCTTGAATCTCCACTTCAAGATGCTGGCCGCAGCTGAAACGCATCACCTTTTTGAGGCGATGTTCAAAGGGCTTGCCAAGGCTTTGGATGAGGCGACCTGTTTTGACGAACGGATAAAGGGAGTTCTTTCCACAAAAGGAATTCTGTAATGAATAAATTCAAAGTCAGATTGATTGCGGCGTTTTTCTGTTTGGCAATTGCAGGCACAGCTGCACCGGAAGCGGCACCTGTTAAAAAGGTGGATCTTGCCGGGTTGCTTCAGGATACGGAAGCTTTTTTCAAGCTTCAGAGCAGCGATCTGACCAAGCGTTTTCCACAACTGCTCTGGCGCAGCCGGGAACAGAAAACGCTTTATTGTCCGGGGCGGCTGACCAAAGGTTTCAGCTACGGTGAAGAATCAGTCTATGATCTGCAGATCGATGTGGACAATCAGCAGATTTGCGCAATTGATATCACTGTTTATACCAGGGGGGATGCCGGGAAGTTGTCCCGGAGTGAGGCGAAAGAAAAGCTCAAGCAGTTCTCCGCCGAACTTGCCTCCCTCACCGGAGGTGTCCGTAATCGCGGTTATGGAAAATTGGGAAATATGCGGATCCATACCGAACGCTATTCCGGAGAAACGCTTATCGCTGAACTGGAGTTCGTTTCCGGCAGGAACAATGAACCTGAACGCATCACTCTGAAATTCATGCCTTGCGGTACGGCGAATGGAGCGAATTTCCGCAACGCCGTCAAGACCAATATCGCCTCCGCTTCACTTGCCGGAAAAGTTATCCGCAAGCAGGGTCAGCATTACATTCTGCTGCCCATGGTCGATCAGGGCGAAAAAGGATATTGTGTTCCGGCGACCGTCAGCCGGGTACTGCTCTATTACGGCTCTGATATGGATATGCATTCGGTGGCCCGGCTGCTCAATGCCGATCCGCAATCCGGCACCAATGTTCAAAAGACGGTCGATACACTCCGGGATATGGTTTCCAAACTGCGGGTCCGTTTTGACGAGCATTACCGGTTTGAATTCATGCGGGATGCCCGGGATTATGCCTCATTTGCCCGCCGTTACAACCGGATTGCCAAAAAGATGAAACTTGAGACCATCCCGGGAAAACGGCCGAGGGAAATGCCGGGAATGGATTATAAGATTTTCAAAGAGTTGCGGAATCACCGTCCGATCAAAGATTTTAAAAAGTACGTTGCCAACTGCATCGATCGCGGAGTGCCGATTTGCTGGTCGATCATGGTGTTCCCTTCCGACAAGAATGCCGGCGGCGATGGTAAAAAAATCAGCGGCCATATGCGCTTGATTACCGGATATTGCGATAATGGTGATATCATCTATTCTGACAGCTGGGGCAAGGGGCATGAAAAGAAAGTAATTTCTCAGGCCGATGCCATTACCATCACCAAACGTCTGTTCACCCTCGAACCCCGCCGTTGATACAGACTTCATAAAAAAGTTGGAATTGTTTTTATCGAGCGATAAAAACAATTCCGCTGAAAGTTTTTGGAAGATGGGGTGTGGGGAAGATACCTTTTTTAAAAAGCATCTTCCACACAAGGCAAATTTTTAATTTTTGTCGGCCAGTTCCCGATCGACAATGGCGCAGATACAGGAATCCGACCAGACATTGACTGCCGTTTCGATCATGTCGATGATGGTATATATCGGCAGGATCACTCCGAGTATCCACAGCGGAGCACCCTGACCGGACATCAGCGACAAGGTCAGAAAGAAGCATCCCATCGGAACTCCGGCATTACCGACTGCCGCCAGCACCGAAATCAATATCCAGAGCAAAATCGTTGAAAGCGTGATCGGAGTACCGCCGTTTTGCATGGTAAAAAGCGACGTGATCAGAATAAATGCTGCACAGCCATTCATATTGATCGTACAGCAGACCGGCAGGATAAAACGGGCGACTTCCGGTTTGGCACGGAGATTATTTTCCGCAGAGGAGATGGTGACCGGCAGGGTTGCCGCCGAGCTTTTGGTCAGCAGAGCCATCACCACCGCCGGAAGCATATTCCGGAATACCTTGAGCGGATTAACTTTGCGTACAAGCATGAATATCGGCAGTACGATGAAAAATTGCAAAATATTTCCACCAAGTACAACCAGCACATATTTGCCCAGTGAACCGACGATCACTCCGGCGGACATCTGCGCTGCCAGCTGCGCCGAAAACGCTGCGATTCCCAGCGGCAAGGTCCAGACCAGAGCTTTGATCAGGGTGAAAAGCAGCTCCTGCAAACCATTGATCCCCCGGATCAGGGTTTGAATATTTTCATTTTTCGGCATGAATGCCAGAGCGGTTCCGGCGGCGGCTGCGATCAGCAGTACACCCATGACATTATTGGTTGCCAGCGGAGTGAGCAAATTATCCGGAATCACCGACAGGATGTGCTCAATATAGGATTTTACCGCAATCCCGCTCTGCTGTCCGGCAACTGCAGCAGCACCGGATTCCTGAAGTGCCGCCGGCAGATCGCCCGGAGCAATCAGGAGGTATAGCCCTCCGCCGACGGCCGCTGCAGCCAGCGTGGTCAGAAAGGTGTAAATAATGGTATGGCGGAAAATCTTTCCGGAATTTTTATGTTCTCCCAGTGTTGCCAGCGTGGTCAGTATCGCCAGCGCAATGGTCGGCATGGAAATAAGTTTGAACAGCCGGGTATATACTGCTGCGATAAAGTTACAGGATTCATTGATCCAGGATATTCCCAGAGTCCCGATAACAGAGCCGATCATCAAGGCACCGCCCCAGATCAGCAGCCGCTGCCAGGAAAATCCACTTTTCTTTTCCATCGATAATATCCTTTCTGAAAAAAGCGGGAATAAATCTGCCCCGTTCCCGGGGGTAACCGGAAACGAGGCGGTATACTTGCAAATTAATGCCAGCCGGGTATATGATTATTTGATGACCCGGATATTATTGATCTTTGCGAAGTTTTCAATAAGTTCCATATTATCGCCATAGGTGACGATATAGTGCTGGCTCATCACATTCTGGATGAAGCTTTCGGATTCACCGGATTCAAAGAAAACTTCCAGACTGGGCAGCTGGGGAGCCGGGGGAGCCCAACCGGCCTCTTCCCAGGTTTCCGGAGTTTTAGCTTCGCCGCGGACGGCGTGGATGACCAGATCGCCATCAACCTGTGCCAGTCGGACGATCGTGACCGGGCCGGTTTTGACCTTGGAAACATTGAGCAGACCTTCGCCGAAAGAGCCGAAAGCGTTGGGCATGACGGTGATTCCGCCGTCAGTGACCGATGCGGGGACATAGTCAGGCACGCCCATGAACGCGCTTTTTTCGGTGAATTCATAGAATTCCATATAGGCAGGGCTTACTCCGGTGAGATATTTCATGATAAGTTCCATCACGGCACCATAGGAATCGTTTTCCGGAACCGTGGGGATATTCATCTCATCATGAAGCAGAGTAAGAGCACCGGCAGGAGCAAATTTGAGCAGTTTTTTGACGCCGTCCACATCGCAGAAGCTGAATGCATCATAGTTGCGTTCTTTGATCTTTTTCTGGAAGGCCAGCGAAAGACGGACAGAATTTTCCACCGTACCGGGCTGGGGTTCACGGACGAATTTCCAGTTTTTGCGGATCTTGGCGGCACCTTCAGCGATCTCAGCGTCGGTGATGGAGTTGGAAAGCTCCTGGATCTCCAGAAGATCAAAATGTTCGATCTCTGCACCGATTTTCTTTTTGAGCAGGTTGCCGTCATAAAGAGTTCCGAAAAGGCGCATATCCCGATAGCCGCTCATGCCGATAAAGGCACTGTGCATTTTGGCAGAAGCACTGGCAGCACGCAAAAATCTGGCAGCTTCATCATAACGGGGTTCAGCATCTTTTTTGTTGACCAGATATTTGAAGTTGTAGCCCATTTCCTGCATGGGGCCGCGGAGAGCGGTGGTTCCGGCCTGATCGGCGGTAGTGACAAAGTGACCGTTCTCTCTCCAACCGCTCAATCCCCACAGCAGCATGGGTTTGTGTTTAAAGGGTTCAATAACCTTGATCACCGCCCAGGTGGGGATCCATCCGGCGATACAAACAACGAGAGCATCGAAATCGCCCTTGGAAAGTTCTTCAACGGCCCGTTTGGCCTGCAGACCATCCGGATCATCACTCACCGGAGCAGTTTCAACAAGTTCGATGCCCCGTTTTTTCAATTCATCTGCAGCGATCCGGCAGCGGTTGTCGATAAATTCCCGGGGGGTGTTGACTTCGCCGAATCCCACAAATCCGGCACGGACAATAAATTTGTTATCACTCATTTTTTCCTCCAAAGGTTGGCAAAAGCAGTTTATTCAACTGCCGGTATTGTTCAAAAGGACGGATGTATGCGGATGCGTTTTCGCCGGGGGTGACCTGAAATGCCACTTTGACCATCGCCTGCACCGCATCTGCGGTATCGGCGAAATCTCCACAGGCAACAGCTCCGAGAATTGCCGCACCGAGACTGGTGGCTTCGGCACATTCAGTGACGGTGACCGGCAGATTGAGCACATCGGCTTTGATCTGAAGCCAGAGTTTGCTTTTGGATGCTCCGCCAAGCGAACGGATCTCTTTTATGGAACATCCCATTGCCCGCAATGCTTCGACATTATCTTTAAGCAAATAGGCGACCGATTCCATGATGGCACGGGCAAAGTGGCCCCGTTTATGAGCCAGAGTAATTCCCCACGCCACTCCCCGGGCAGCCGGATTGCAGTCTGGAGAAACCGCTCCGGCGCAGTGCGGCAGCAAAATCAATCCCTCACTGCCGGGAGCAACTGCGGCGGCCTGGGCATCAAAAGTTTTGAAATCCATGCCTCCGGAAAATTCATCCCGGAAGTGTTTCAGCAGCATTCCGGCAGTCGGAGCCCAGGGCAGCAATACAAAACTTCCCGGGGTGAAGCCCAGATAGGTGCTCAAACGTTTTTCTTCATCGTAAACGATCTTATCAAATGCGGCACAGAGTGCCAGCGTACATCCGGTGGTTTCGGAGATCATCCCGTTCCCGGAACATCCGCTGCCCAGATTGCCGCAGACGTGATCGATGGGGGCGGCGGCAAGAATAGTTCCGGGGGCGACCGGTGAATCATTTTCGATACATTCGGCGATGATCTCTCCGGAATTTTTAAGTTCCGGCAGCTGTTCACGGGTGATGCCGAGAACTTTCAGCATTTCCGGATCATAATCATTGCTGCGGATGTCATAGTAAAGTGCCGAAGGCATCAAACCGGAACAGGTGGCATATTTGCCGGTAAGCCGGAAAGCGATAAAGTCTTCGACCATAAGATATTTTGCGGTTCTGGCAAAAAGTTCCGGTTCATGTTTTTTGTACCAGAGTATTTTGGGAGCCGGCCAGCAGGGGAGCATTTCGGTCTGTCCGGAGAGCCGGAACAATGCTTCCGCACCAAAATGGTCATTGAGTGCAGCAGCTTCTTCGGCGGCGCGGTTATCCAGCCAGACGATCGCTTTGCGCAGCACTTTGCCGTCAGCATCGACCATGATAAGAGTTTCGGCCTGTCCGGTGATGGAGAGAGAACGGATTTGAGCCGCCTCAATCCCGGCTTCTCCGACTGCTTTTGCGATGGATGATTTTGCTGATTGCCAATAAATTTCAGCATCCAGTTCGACGATATCCGGAGCCGGGGTTTCCAGAGTGTATTCGGTCAACCCGGAACCGAGCATATTGCCGTGATTATCGAATACCGCCGCCTTGACGCCGGTAGTTCCCATGTCCAGTCCAAGATAATAATTCATCAGTAGTTCCCTGTCAGGATTAATTTACAAATCATGGAAAATATACACCGCATAACTGCATATTGCAATTGATTTTCCGTAAAAATGCAGTTACTTCTGCAATATTATTCCCATTGCTCCGCCGACGGCCCGTTCTGCTCCGAATGCGTGAGAATTAAGTTTGAGCATTTTGTTGTTTTTCCGCACAAAGAGTGTCGTTGAACCGCCGCCATCCATATTCAGACCGCTGAAAGCTCCGAGGTGCTGGAGAAATTGTCCGACCTCATAAGTCGAGGCACCCATGCTGTAGTGGGGCTGACGGCCGTCAATGGCAACGATGTAAAGATAACGTTTGTTTTCAGAAAGACCGTACCCGGTACGCGGAGCGAGTTTGGCTTTGGGAGAATCTTTCGGCGTGAGCTGACCAGCCTTGAGCACGAAACCGAAACCGCTGATAGCGTGGGCAACGTTGCTGATATCATCTCCCGGAGCAAAGAGCCGGAATTCCATTTTGCCGTCTTTGTAAACGACAAATGAGGGACGCCCTTTGCGGATTTCAGCGACCATTACGCCGTCGGCGACCATCAATCCCTGATTCCCGGCATATTTGAATGTCCACGGCGCATGGAAAGGTCCCCAGGGGCTGCCGTTGACTGAGACAACCATATTTTCACCGTTTTTCACGGCATTTTTCATAAAATCCCGGCAGGTTATTCTCCGGGTACGGATAATGCCTTTGGAGTAGTCGGGCATCGGCTTTCCCCAATCCTTATCGCGCGGAGTGATTTTAAAGCGGAACTTGGCCGCATTGAAATCGATTCTGACCGCTGCGGCCCGGATCAGCCGGGGGGATTTCAAGCTGAATTCGGTGTAGACCACGCCGGGGCAGACCTCGTGGACCTTTTGACGGTCATCCCAGTTGAATTTACCTTCAAGTCCGACCTTTGCCCAGAGCGTTGAAACGCAGAGAACTGCCAGTGCGGTCAAAAATTTGTACATGAAATCCCCCGTATTATTTTTGTTTTTTTGAACTTATTTGAGCATCGCCCGACGCATCTCTTTTTCCGAATCCCGCTGCCGCAGAGTTTCCCGTTGATCGGCATGGGTTTTACCCTGGCAGTAAGCGATCTCCACCTTTATCAGTCCGCCTTTGAGATAAAAGCGCAACGGGATGAGAGTGCCGCCTTTGGTACCGAGCCACTGGTGAAGTTTAAGGATCTCTTTTTTATGCATGAGCAGCCGCCGGGTCTGTTTGACCTGGTGGTTGAAGCGGTTTCCGAAATCGTAGGCTGCGATATGGACGTTGTGAAGCAGAAGCTGCCCTTTTTCAATTTTGGCGAACCCCTCGTTGAGCTGAATAGCCCGGGCCCGGCAGCTTTTGACTTCGGTGCCGGTGAGCTGGATCCCCGCTTCAAATTTTTCAATTACGTTGTAATCGTGAAATGCTTTGCGGTTGGAGGCCAAGGTTGGATCCGGAGCATCTTTCTTTGCCATATTTTACTCTCCACGCAGGAAATTTCCGGCCCTTTTGACAAACTCTTTGTATCTGGGAGTGTTGTTTTCAGAGCAAGTGGCAGCGAATTTCTCCAGAAGTTCTTTCTGTTCTTTGGAAAGATTCACCGGAGTTTCCACCAGGATCCGGATGTGCAGATCACCACGTCCCATGCCGCGGCGCAGCGAAGGAGCTCCTTTGCCTTTGATCCGCAGTATCTGACCATGCTGGGTGCCGGCCGGAATGTTGAGTTTGGTTTTGCCGGAAATCGTCGGAACTTCCACCGTACCGCCATTGGCTGCAACGGCAAAAGATACCGGAACTTCGCAATAAAGGTTGTTGCCGTCACGTTCAAAAACGCCGCTGCTCCGGACATGGATGAAAATATACAGATCACCGGACGGACCTCCATTCACTCCGGCTCCGCCCTGTCCGGAATCCCGCAGCTGGGAGCCGGTATCCACCCCGGCAGGT